>NZ_JUEI01000061.1:0-62959 GCF_000802655.2 Paenibacillus sp. IHB B 3415
CCGTTTCAGCATATTTTAAAGATAAACCTAATGCCCCATCCGCTTGCGCTTATCCTCCTGCAGATGCCCCCAGTGACGGCGGACAAAAATAGCGATCAGAATCACGATAAACACCGCATACCACGTAAGGAACCCGTTCCACTCCTCCCGGGGGACAATCAGCGAGGAGCTGATCGTTCCAAACAGCCAGATATAAGACAGGTTTCCAAGTACCGTCCCCCAGATAAATGCAGCAGGCTTAATCGGTGAAACGGCCGACATCAGATTGATAATATTGCTCGGCACAATCGGAATCGTGCGCAGCAGCACCAGGGTCCAGATGCCGTAGCGGTCCAGATACATCTGCCATTTGTCATAGCGCTTCAGCTTATATCCCCATTTCCGGTCAAACCACTCAAAGAGATAGCGCCGGAACAGGAAGTAGACGAGCACCGCACCAATATTACAGGCCAGCCAGCTGACAATCATCCCGCCAATAACATTAAATACAGAGACATGAAGCACAATCAGGATCGCGAGTGGGAAAAATCCGAACAAACTTTGCAGTACCGCCAGTGGAACGGTAGCGAATAGAATGGAGGGGCCGCTCAGTCCAAGACTCTGCAGCAGCCAGTCGATCCAGGCATTAATGGTCTCAGTCACGGAGTTCTCCCCTTTCCTGACTCCTTGCAGCAGCTGTCTCCTGATTTCATACTGAACATAAGGGAATCGCTCATTAACGTTTGTTTCGTGAATCTTCAAGAAAAACACCCCTCGCGGGGTGTTTGTTGAATGAGTTTGCTTATGATATGTACATCTAAAGAACAGTCGTTAGCGTACAAGTTACAGAATTGTAGCCTATGTTCTTTCAATCATAGCACACATCGATCTTCTCTGCCAAATAGCTGATTCGCTGAACAATCTCTACAAATTCACTCCGGCAATCCATTCATTCACCTTGGCTTCATTGTTATCGACCCAATCTTTGGCCGCTTCCTCCGGAGATTGTCCGCCTTGAATCTTGACCATGACCTGAGCCATATCCTCTGCAGTCCACTTGAATTGACTTAAGAACAGATATACATCAGGCATATCATCCTTCAGACCTTTTCGTACCATAGTATGGATCTGTTCAGCACCGCCGTATACATTCCTCGGGTCATCCAGATATTTCAGATCCATATTCGCGAACATCCAGTGCGGAGTCCAGCCGGTAACTACGATCGGTTCATTGTTGTCAAAAGCTTTCTGCAGCTCCTGTGCCATCGCCGCCGAAGAGCTCTCAAGCAGCGTATAATCGCTTAATCCGTACGCTTCAATTGCGGCTTCAGTAGCCGTCATAATTCCGGCACCCGGTTCGATTCCGATAATCATGTTATCCAGCGAAGCCGCAACTTCCGCATTCTTCAGGTCCTCGATGGAATTAATATCCATATAAGCGGGAACGGCAAGTCCAGTCTTCGTTCCATCCAGATTCACACCGGCATCTACGATATCATTGCCGTATTTCTCCAGATAGGAAGCATGGGTACCCGGCAGCCAGGCGGCTACCATCGCATCCGCACTTCCGTCAGCAATCCCTGCCCACATTGGACCGGCATCGACCTGCAGCATTTCTACCGTAACGCCAAGCTTCGATTCCAGTACTTCCTTAACCACGTTCGTGCTGGCAATTTCCGAATCCCAGGCCACATAGGCCAGCTTCACTGAAGAATTATCCTTGGACGAGCATCCGGAAATAACAACAACCATCATCAGCAGTATAATCAAGCCGAGCTGGCTCAGTTTCATCGATTTAAATGTTCTCATATAAATAAATCCTCCTCTATCCTTGTTGTTTGGGCTTGAACAGCTTTTGGGTCAGACGGTCCAGCAATATAGCAATAATAACAATGGCAATTCCCGCTTCGAAGCCTGCCCCCGTCTTAGCCTGTGATACCGCACGGTACACATAGGCTCCGACACCCTGGGCGCCGATCATGGACGAGATTACGACCATCGACAGTGACAGCATAATGGTCTGGTTAATACCGGCCATAATAGTCGGCAGGGCAATCGGCAGCTGCAGCTTGAACAGCTTCTGTCCTGCTGTCGATCCGAAGGCATCCGCAGCCTCCACCAGCTCCGGCGATACCTGCCGGATACCCAGGTTCGTTAGACGGATGGTTGGCGGGATAGCAAATATAATAGAAGCAATCACCCCGGGCACTACACCCAGAGAGAAGAACGATACCGCAGGCAGCAGATATACGAACGCCGGCATCGTCTGCATGAAGTCAAGTATAGGCGTAGCAATGTTCTGGAAGGTCTTGCTCTGTGCACAGAGCACGCCCAGCGGAACCCCGATAATTACAGCCAGCAAGGAAGCCGTCAGCACAAGGGCCAGCGACTGCATTGAGGGGTCCCATAATCCGAGATTATCAATCAGCAGCAGCCCGATCACTGCGAACAATGCCATTCGCCATTTGCCGATCCAATAAGCCAAAGCGGCGATAAGTATGGTCAGCACAATCGCGGGCAGGAATGTTAGCGCCGCATCAATGCCGCTTACCATTCCGCCGATCACAGCATGAATGAGATCGAAGAAGGGGCCGAAATAAGTCGTCAGCCAGTCTTCAAGCCATTCTACGCCCTTTCCGAGCGGTATTTTGGGTAAATTCATGAACCAAGTCCTCCTTCCGGAACCGCATTACCGGCAAGTGCGGACAGCACGGCTCCCTTGATGACAATGCCCTTCAGCTTGTCACCCTCGTCTACTACGGCAACCGGCAGATGCGTCTCCGACATCATCTCGAACAGGTCATTCAGCAGGGTATCCGGCCGTACACGGGGAATCTCCCGCTGCATGACTTCCAGAATGCTCCGGTTCTCTTTCAGTGCCTGTGCCGCATTCTCCGCTGTAATTACACCTTGGAGCTTCATTTCATTATCCGCCACATATAAGCTGGATACTCCGCTGTCCCGCATGAGCTGCAGGGCTACCCGGGGTCCGCGTTCCGGACGGATCATCTCCGGCTGGCGCATGACATGAGCGGCGGTGAGCACCTTGGACAAGTCGACGTCCTCGACGAAACGTTCTACATATTTATTCGCAGGCTGAATGAGAATTTCTTCCGGCGAACCGATCTGGACAATGACGCCGTCCTTCATCAGTGCAATCCGGTCACCTATCCGCAGCGCCTCATCGAGATCATGCGTGATGAATACAATGGTCTTCTTCACCCGGGCCTGCAGCTCCAGCAGCTCCTGCTGCATATCCTTGCGGATCAGCGGATCAAGCGCACTGAAGGCCTCATCCATCAGCAGGATATCCGGATCATTGGCAAGCCCTCTGGCCAGACCGACACGCTGCTGCATGCCGCCGCTCAGCTGATCCGGGCGGTGATGCTCCCAGCCCTTAAGGCCCACCAGCTCAAGTGCCTCCATGGCAAGACGGGTTCGCTTGCTTTTCTCCACACCTTGCACTTCCAGTCCGTATTCAGCATTGGCCAGCACACTGCGGTGCGGAAACAACGCGAACTTTTGAAAGACCATGCCGATATTCTTGCGCCGGAACTCTCTTAGCTGTTCCGGATTCATCTGGACAACATCCTTGCCCTTGAATAATACTTGGCCCCCAGTGGGCTCAATCAGCCGGTTCAATAACCGGACGAGCGTGGACTTACCGCTGCCCGACAATCCCATAACGACAAATATTTCTCCTTCTTCAATGCTGAATTCGGCTTTATTCACGCCAACCGTCAGCTTGGCTTCCCGGGCAATCTTCTCTTTGGACCAGCCTTGTTCTAATAATGGAAGTGCCCGTACCGCATCATGACCGAATACTTTGGTAAGCTGTTTCACCTCTATAATTGCCATGGTGACCTCCTTCTCTCCCCTTAATATTTCAGGTTAGTTCTCCTGATCTAGTGTAACGGACTTGTGAAAAGAGACGCAAAGCGCATATTCGCTTAAAATTTAGTGTACAGTTTTAACTTTACGAACTTTACGTATAGAATACTCTGTTTAACGCCATATTCCGTTCCAGATGAATTCTTTACTTATAGCAGCGGATTTGATTACAATACATTGGAGAGGTTTGTTGCCTGTCAGCCTATTCCTCAGGAGGGACATCATGAACGATTTAGAGGGGCTTCTGCCCGAACAAATAGAGCGAATCAGCAAAGTCCGGGAGCGGGTCATCGATTCCATCGGTAAAAACATGGATTTGTACGGGATTACCCTCTCCATTGGGCATTTATACGGTTACATGTATTTCAATCAGGGTCCGGTTACACTGGACGAACTCAGCAGCACTATGGGTATGAGCAAGACATCAATGAGTACCGGTGTGCGCACGCTGCTGGATCTGAAGATGATCGATAAAGTCTGGGGAAAAGGCACCCGCAAGGATCTGTTCGAGGTGGTTCCCGACTGGCATCAGAACTTCAGCGACTACTTCTCCATTAAATGGAGAAAAGCAGTCGAGGGTAATATGACTGCACTTAACAAATCATTGTCCGAGATCCAGCAGATGAAGCAAGAATATGCGGACGAGCCGGACATCGGGCGTCTGCTTATGACCGATGAGGCCAAAATTGAGGAAGCGATCAAATATTACCGCTGGCTGCTGAAGCTGATCGAAGCGCTGGAGACCGGCAAGATTTTTGAATTGATCCCTAAAGAATAATATCAGCAATATACGTTAATCCTATTCCGCACAAATGAAAACGGGGCCGTTTATCGTTCTCTGTTATTTTACTGTTACAGTTTCTCAACCAGACTGACATCATCGATATAAATATGGTTGCCGGCCTGGATAGCCGTGTTGGTCTGTGCGCTGTTTCCGTCAATGAGCCCCATAAGGAATACCAGATGTGCACCCGCATCAGTACTGTCATTCATAGTAAAGGTGTAGCTGTACGCCTCCATCTCACCGGTCAGAGCTACGGCTGTCACCGGTAAATACTTGTTGTAATCCGGGCCGAAATGCTCAACGGCCACTTCAATCAGCCGGTTCACATCCGAACGGGCCTTGAAGGTCAGGGTGTAGGTCTTGCCTTGCACAAGCTTAAGATCTCTATAATCGACCTGCGCAGCGTAATTATATAATCCAGTGAAATTCAACGAGATATCAAGTTCCTCATCCTTAACTGCGGCACTCCCCTTCCCTGGTTCTTCGAAGTATTGCGTCCAGCCCTTAATGCCCTGATCCGCATTGAAGGCTCCGTTATCCAGCGTGCCGCTGGCAGGTTCGATGACCGGACCGCCTGTAACCTCTCTGACCACAATATCGTCGAAGGAGATCGTGTGCTCCGTACTGTTTGCCGTCCCGTCTTCACCTACGGTTTTGCCGATCAGATAGTTCAGCTTCAGCGGGCTGTCATTCGTAACACTGAACTGCGCGCTGTAAGTCGCCCAGGTTGCCGTGACATCGAACTTCGCTTGGACCGACTGGGCAGAGGTTCCGCTGTACTCCACAATAATCTGCCGCGCAACCGTAGATTTGGCCTTGAAGCTCAGCTCGTAGGTTTTGCCTGCTTCCAGCTTGATATGCTCCTGATAGAACTGTGTACTCCAGGTATCGCCGCCCGCAGCGGCAATCTCGATCTCCGCCACACCTTCGTTCACCTTAAAGTTTGAGACTCCGCCTCCCCCGGACCATGTCGACCAACCCGAGTCACCGCTTGTGAATGAACCGTTGACCACCAGATTGTTGTCATTGGCCAGAATGGCCTGAACGACACTTGAGCCTACATAACCGTCAGCTTCCACGGTAATCTTATAGCTGCCCTCTGCCGGGAATGCCGCGGCACCGATGATAATCGCGCCTGGCTTCAGACTGTAAAGTTCATCCGCGAGCGTGACACCGTCCACCTTCACAGCATTAATTTTGCCGGACCAGTCTCCCTTCTCTATGAAGGTAAGCTCGATCGGCTGCGACACCCGGTTACCGGTGCTGTCTGCGAGCAGCTCCTGCGGCTTGGCCGGCGCGTCCTTGATCTCGAACTTCACATTGTCGATGATGATGTCATGGCTCTGCGGAACGCTCACACCGCCCACCTTGCCAAGCAGGAATTTCAGCGAAAGGGTATCATTCGTTGCCTGCCGGAATTCGAATCTGTAATGATCCGTTGCCGGTGATACATCGATTGTCTTATCCATTGAAGAGATGTATTTCGCATTCTCCGCCTTCACGCTGATCTGGCGGGCAACGCTGGAGCTGGCATCGAATTCGACCACATAATCGGAGCCTGCGGCCGCCTTCAGGCCATTCTGGAACAGCATGACCGAATACGGCTGATTACCGGTATTCGTAATGCTGAATTTCGCCGCTCCGTCCACTGCCGCCGCTGCACTCTGCCCGCCGTCTTCCGTAACCAGCCGCTCCCAGCTGTTCAGGCCGAAGCTGAAGTCCCCGTTCAGCAATGGGTAATAGGTCAGGGTCGGGTCATAATAGAAGCTGGTGCGCAGCAGAACGAAATTATCCACATACACGGTTCCGGCAGTCCCGCCAAGCCGCAGGACGAATTGACCCAGATGATCCGTTGCTCCTGCAAGGTTCGTGAACACCGCCTCTACCTGCTGTTTGCCTGCTGTAAGCTGCACCGGCTCTGAAGCGTATACCTGCCCGTTATTGCCCTGCAGTTCAATTACTGCTGTCCGTGGGGAGGCGCTTTCGGCTTCAAAAGTCAGCTTATAATCCTGCCCCTGCACCAGGAAGATTCCCTTCTGCAGCAATGCAGCGTCAGCGCTGCCGCTATCCCCGCCTGAAATCTCAAGCTTCAGGACACCCGGGTCTATTACAACCGGAAGCACCGCTGCACCGCCTGCAGCCGTGGTGTGCCAATAGCTCAGCCGGTCCGGCTCGCCCAGATCAAAGCTGCCATTGTAGAGATGGTTGCCGCTGCCGAGCGGCGGTTTGGCACTGTCATGATCGAAGGGGATACTCTCAATCTCTTCGAGCCTGGCATTACCGAGCCATACCGGTGATGCATTGGTGCCCATATTGAACTCGATCCGCGCTGCGTTATCCGAGCTCTCCTTCATTTGGAACATCGTCTCGAAATGCTGAATCTCCGGTGTCAGGTCAGCTTTGAACGCCGGTGAATACGACGGGAATCCCAGCGGCGCCCCGCCTGTCAGCCGGACGCTAATATCACGCGCCGTATCCGTCTTGGCATCGAAGCTCAGCTTGTAGTATCTTCCCTTCGCGACTGAGACGATGGCCTGCGGCTGAATCGAATAAGAATTTCCGCCAGCGCTGCTGATGTTCACCTTGAGGAAATTCCCTCCGCCTGCCGGTTCTAATGACAGAGCCGCATCCGCACCGGTTTCCTTAAACAATACCCAATGCGCTGTATTCGGAATGCCCATTCCGGCATCGCCATCTACCTGTTCGGTGAACCCGCTGTTATAAATGAAGTTGCCGTCCTCAAGCGGCAGCTTGGCTCCCTCCAGATAAGGCTCCTTCTCGAATTGAACCGGTACCGGTTCCCGGTACTCGCGTCCGGTCAGCTCATATATTCTGACATAGTCAATTTCCATGGAACTTGGAAATACCGTCTCCTCCGTGGGGTTACCGTCAAAGTTACCGCCTACCGCCAGGTTCATCAGAAGGTGGAATCTCTGGTTGAACGGTGCCGGATACGCATTCATTGCCGGCTGGCCGCTGCTCTTGCTGTACCAGTCATTCTTGGTGGAGAATAAGACTCCATCCACATACCAGCGGATTTCCCCCGGCTCCCACTCGATGGAGTAGGTGTGGTAATCTTCAATCGTGGAATTGCCCGGCAGCACATATTCCTTGCCGGAATAGACATTATCCGGCCACTGGGAACCATAGTGAATGGTTCCGGCAACCACATTCGGGCGGCTGCCCCAGCCTTCCATAATATCCAGCTCTCCGGAGGCAGCCCAATTGCCGTAGGTGTAATCTTCCGGCAGCATCCAGATCGCCGGCCAGAGCCCCTTGCCAGTCGGTGCTTTCGCCCGGATCTCGAATTTACCGTACAGTTTGCTGTACAATCCCTTTGTTTTGATCCGTGAGGAGGTATACGGTTTACCGCCTACTGTTTCTTTACGCGCGGTGATGACCAGCTTGCCGTTTTCTTCCTTCACGTTCTTCCCGTCGTTCGTATAATACTCCAGCTCATTGTTGCCCCAGCCCGGATTACCGACTATGGTTCCGTCTCCAAGGTCATAAGTCCATTTAGCCGGATCAATGACATTATCATCGAATTCATCATTCCACACGAGACTCCACGGATCGCTGGTTGGTGCCGGAGTTGGTGTAACTTCCGGCAACGGGGTCGATGTAGGCAGCGGACTCGGCGTAATTACCGGTGTTGCCGTCGGTTCGGGCGTCGGCGCTGGTGTAGCTTTCGGCGTCGGCTCTGGTGTAGCTTTTGGCGTCGGCTCCGGCGTAGCTTCCGGCGTCGGCTCCGGCGTAGCTTCCGGCGTAGCTTCCGGTGTTGGCTCCGGTGTAGCTTCCGGTGTTGGCTCCGGCGTTACCACTGGCGTCGGCGCTGGTGTAGCTTCCGGCGTCTGGGTCACAGCCGGTGTAGCCGTAGCGGCAGTCTCTCCGCCGCTGCCGGCAGCAGGAGGCTGGCTGGCCTGCGGTGCAGCCGGATTCAGATTCGTGCTGCTGCCCTGCTTGAGGGCAAAGCCGCCTACAGTAACATCATCCGCCTGGTTCAGCACGGTACCGAAGCTGCCGCTGCCCTGGATCGCCAAGCCCTTGGCACCGGGTTTGATGAGCAGCTCGGCCACCTGCGCTTTGTCCATCAGCACTATTGTGCCGGAGGTTCCCCATACCAGCTTAGCGAGCTTGCCGGAGAAGTTCAGCGTAAATCCGGCTCCTGCCGGATCTGCGGTGGAGACCACTCCATAATTCCCTTTAAGGGTGGCCGTTTTCTCCCTCGCCGGCAATATAACATTGGTGAATCCTTCTCCGGTGAGATTGCCTTCTTCAAGGATGGCACCAGAGTTCAGCTGTATGGTTCCTGCTGTTGTGGTCCCGCTGGCAACGATGCGGACTGTGCCACCGGGCTTCGCAACCTGAATAGTGCCAAGGCTGCTGTCCGCAAGGGTCACGCTGTGTTCACCGCCGCCGCGGATATAGGTTGTGCCTTTTACCTGAACACCTTGAATCCGGATATCACCTTCTCCGATACCCTCGGTAAGATAGAGATTGCCTTCAATTACACTGTCCTTGAGTGTAGCTCCTTCATGGTTCAGCACCACATTCCCCTGTACCGTTCCCAGCTTCACTTCCCCGCCGGAGGACTGGAGCTCCTGCACCAGCGTATCGGCCATCTTAGCCAGCTCGGCGCGGGTAATGTTTCCGTCCGGCTTGAACAATCCTCCCGGATAGCCCTGAATATAGCCGGCTGCAGTAAATGCATCCGCTGCTGAAATGACCTCGCTGGCTGCCCCGGCCAGATCGCTATACACCGACCCTGCATGATTGCCAGTCTCCAGCCGGAGAATCCTCTGCAGCGCCACAACCGCTTCCCCTCGCTTCAGCTTAGCCCCAGGCTGGATATGGTTATCTGCTCCTGCACTTAGATAACCTGCCGCTACCGCCTTGGCGATATCGTTCCTGTACCAGGCTCCCGCAGGTATATCTGCCGGGAGTGCACCTGCCGCTTCCTTGTAGCCAAATATGCGGTTGATGATGGCCGCGAATTCTGCCCGCGTCACCTGATGATCCGGCCGGAAGCTGCCGTCCCCGTAACCGGAGATCACACCACTGCGGCTCCAGCGCTGTATGGCATCCGCCGCCCAATTGTCCGTGCTCACATCAGTAAACGCTTTCATTTCAGCGACAGTCAAATTTCCGTTCTGCACCGCAGCTGTTATATTCCCCGCAGCTGCCAGCTTACTCTTCGCAGGCAAGGCGCCTGCCGCTCCGCCGCCCAGCGGTGACAATAGTCCGGTAATGATCACAGCAGCCGCTAACACCGCAGATACATTTCTTTTCATTCCCATTATGCCTCCTCTAGTTTCCAGTATCGCCCGTTCCGAATCACATGACCGGGTATTTCACAGCTGCAATAATCGAAATCGGTTTCGATAATATCCATACTTATCCCTTGAGTGCAATAAACCTTTGACTTGTTTCGGCAAGTTGAATAGACTCTAGAAAGAACTATTTCTTAGCAGCAGCCGAGTGTCCGATGAACGGCCCTATAGCCTGAGAAACCCTGGCATACCCGTCTTTTGGCCCTGTTACAACTATTAAGCGGGGGTGACTTTAGCATGCAGATGAATATCAAAAAAATTGCCGAAATGGCCGGGGTCTCTGTATCCACTGTTTCGAAAATAATGAATAATTACAGCGATGTTTCCGAAAAAACGAAGCAAAGAGTGCTGGAGATTATCGAACAAACCGGATATACCCCCTCAAGCTCCGCCAAGACACTGGCTACCAAGAAGTCGAATCTGATCGGGGTTATTTTTGCCGGTGAGCTGAATGTGGAGTTTACCCATCCTTTTTTTGTAGAGGTACTGAATTCCTTCAAGAAGCAGATGGGGGTGCTGGGTTACGACCTGATCTTCTTTTCCAATGAGAAATTCATCAGCAGCGGCGATTATTTCTCGCGTTGTCTGCATTTCCATGTGGATGGCTGCGTCATTATCTCCGGACAACAGATGGAGCCTGCCATACAGGATCTGGATAGGAGCAATATTCCCTGCATCGGCGTTGACCTGGAGCTGACCGGCAAGAAATCCGGCTATGTGATGTCGGATAATTACCAGATTGCCTCCAAAGTGGTGGAGCATTTCTATCTGCTCGGCCACAGGGAGCTTGGCTTCATCGGCAGTACGGCCGATTCGGATATCTCCAACCGGCGCGAAGCGGGCTATGTCAAAGCCATTGCCGGTTTCGGTCTGACGATGAATCCCAAATGGTTCGTGCATGGTGACGATTTCTTCGAGCCCAGCGGCTACGCGGCCATGAAGCAGCTGATCCAGACCGGAAGCTTGCCGCAAGCCATCTTCGCCGCCTCCGATCTGCTCGCCCTGGGAGCGGTCCGCGCCTTGAAGGAGCATGGCCTCCGTGTTCCGGAGGATGTCGCCATCATCGGCTGTGATGATATCGAGGCCTGCCAGTATACCAGTCCGACACTGACTACAATCCGCCAGAACAAGGAACGGCTGGGCGTACTCGCGGCCCATATGCTGTTCGATCTCATTAATAATCAGTCGGAAGGCGGCTCCTTCGTGGTTGAGCCGGCGCTGATCATCCGTGAATCCTGCGGAAGCGGGTTGAACCGCTGAGCTGCGCCCTCTTCCGGGTGCAGATTACTACCTCCCCTCTGTTTCCTCATTCCGCTTACCTGAAGCATACTGAAACCGCTTTCGATACTATAATCTCTCATTTGATGGGATGGTTCAAGGTACCGTTTTTCTGGTTATGGGGACCATTTTTCGGCTTGGTCCCCATTATTTGTGTTTAAAAGCGAACGGGCAGGATAATGGAAATGATTTGTAGAAAAAATCTATAAATGAAACTGGCAAAAGTTCAATCTGGACAATTCTACCGGCAGTTGAATAAAGCGCATGTGACCATTCAACCATCGCTTGATAGGATTGCATTTGCCAAAATGCTATGCTGTTTTCGACAGTGCGCACTGTACATTTTGTTTCATTGGAGGTATACAATGCTCGACTTGCGTAAAATTGGAGCTTATATTTCGAAGCTTCGCAAAGACCAGGATCTGACCCAATTGGAACTTGCCGATCAACTGAATGTAAGTCATCAGGCGGTATCGAAATGGGAACGAGGCGAATCGCTACCGGATATCGGAACGCTTCCGCAGTTTGCGAGGTTATTCGGCAAAACGGTAGACGACATTCTAAATGCAGGAGACAACGCAGAAAATCGGGAGCACCAGCACCTAGGAACGATCATTGAGGAGATCGCAGAGAACAGGCCGGACCAAGTTGCAGAGATGGTCAATACCGGTGAGGTGGAGATGGAAGAGCTTGTAGAATTAGCGCCGTTTGTAAAAGCAAGCGCTCTGCATAAGGTTACAGAACGAGTAGACAGCAGCATCCTTAACTTAGACGTGATCATGCGGCTGGCTCCGTTCCTTGGAACAGATACATTGGATGAACTGGTTCATCAGGCAGATGAGGGCAGCGTAAGCTGGAATTCCGTTCAAGGGCTGGCACCCTTTATTAGGAGAGAAACGTTAAGCCGCTTGGTAGAGCGGGTTACAGATGGTACCATCGATGCGAACCGGATCATGAGCCTCGCACCTTTTTTGGACAGGGAAAATCTCGAGAAGTTGATTAATGGAGTCGAAGCTGAGCAGCTTAGCCCAGATCTGCTGGCAAGCCTTGCTCCTTTTGTCGATCAAGGGACATTGAGCAGAATGATGACAATCTTATTGAATAAAGTAAAGTAGACACGTATATCGGAGACCGGAGATTGGTGATGCATCCCTGCAAAGCCTTATTTTTTCATGAACTTTGTGAATATGACGTTATCTGAAAGTGCGCAAAACTTATATGTGAGGGTGATTTTGTTTGAAACAAGGACTTATTGTATTCTTAAACGGAACTTCAAGTTCAGGAAAGACTAGTATTTCTATGGAATTGAAAAAGCAGAAAGAGATTCCTTTTCATCATTTATCCATAGATGATTTTTTTGCTAATTACAATGATTTTATTGATAATATATTTCCAGATATTGAACCTACAAGAGAAGTGGATAATGTCGGACAAATTCTTTTTGATCCCATAATGTCAGTGTACTATGCAACAATTAAATTGTTTTCAGAAATGGGTTTGAATGTAATCGTCGATACCGTAATCGACAATGACAAGCGGTTTAATGATTACCTTGATCTATTGTTCGATCATCCTACATTTTTTGTATGCGTATTATGCTCGAAAGAAGAACTTACAAGAAGAGAGCAAATCAGAGGAGATCGAGAGATTGGACTAGCGAATTCCCAGTACGACACAATATATTCCTTTGATGAATATGACCTTGAAGTAAATACGGAAGAGTTGAGTCCCGCAGAATGCGCCGAAAAAATATTAAGTTTTATTAAATCCGATCAGGATTACTCTGCATTTAAGAAATTAAGTAAAAGAGAGATTAGTGTTTCATAGAAGGCGAATCCGTCAGATAACAACATATTTAGCAGCATTGGGGCAATTGCCCCTCGGTCTGCCCGAGGGATTTCGGAAAATTAAGCTCTAACGGGAAACCTTAGCTCAATAAAACAGCGGCAGTCCAGGACTTTGTTTTCTCGTCCACGGCTGCCGCTGTCTTCCATAGTTGTGGCTAGTCTAATACATATCTCACGATATCTGACGATTTAATGATTCGGAAACCGCCTTGATAAAATGTCCGATGTGGATCTTCTTATGAGTGTTTTCTGCTGACATTAAAGAGGTGTTGGGGCAGCCACCTGCGGGTCCAGTGACAGGCTGACCAATTGGCCCGCGTGGGTGAGACCTGCACCGAATCCGTACAGCAATATCCGCTGGCCATTCCGCACCTTTCCTTCGCGGATGCCAAGATCGAGGGCAAGCGGAATACTGGCCGCCGAGGTGTTGCCGAAATATTCAAGGCTGTACAGCGCTTGTTCAAACGGGTAATTCAGCCGTTCACAGATCGGTTCAATCATCCGCAGATTGGCGCTGTGCGGGATGAACCAGTCCACTTCCGCAAGATCCGCTCCTGCGTTCTGCAGCACCTGCTGTACCCCCTGCGGAACTGTCCGGACCGCCCACTTGAAGACCTCACGCCCGTTCTGTACCAGCATGCCTGTAGCGGCAAGCTCCACTCCGTTCACCTTGTCCGCCAGCCCCGTGCGGTAGACATGCTGCGCTCCGCTCCCTTCGCTGCCGAGATTGAACCCTAAGAAGTGATCTGTATCCCCGCCGCTCTCCACAAGCACAGCCCCTGCACCATCGCCGAACAGAATACTGGTACTGCGGTCAGTGTAATCGGTGATTTTGGACAGCGCGTCAGCGCCGATGACCAGCACTTTATGATGCAGTCCCGAGGACACCAGCGCATGAGCTGTATGCAGGGCATAGACAAACCCCGCACAGGCGGCACTCATATCTATCGCTCCCGAAGTACGCGGAATGCCGAGACGGTTCTGCACAATGGCTGCCACAGAAGGAAAAGAGAAATCGGGCGTACTGGTAGCCACGAGAACCATATCGACATCCTGTACACTTTTGCCATAACGATTCATCAGATCCTGCACGGCGGCTGCACACAAATCACTGGTATATTCATCCGCGCGGCTGATTCGGCGCTCCCGGATGCCTGTTCGCTGAACAATCCATTCGTCATTGGTATCGACCATTTGCTCCAGATCATGATTCGTAAGTCTCCGGGACGGCACATAAGAGCCGATCGCTGTAATTCTTGCACCCTTCATGAATATCACCTCATCATTAGTCATAGCATCTGATATTAGTACTTGGTACTAATAATAACTTAAACCGAATTACTTTGCAAAAAATTACAGGTGAGAATGATTTCCAGACCGCCTTGTGTGATCAATGTATCTTACCAACGTAAAGATTCGATGCTACAATCTTTACAGTGTAAAGATAACCGAAAGGAAGGCTGCAGGCAGTGACGGATAAACCCTACCACCACGGCAATTTACGGAATCAGCTTATAGAAGCAGGCATTAAGCTTATTAACACAGACGGCATTAACAGCTTTTCCCTGCGTAAGGTCGCAGCCGAATGCAAAGTCAGCCACACCGCCCCCTACAGCCATTTCAAAAATATAGATGAGCTGGTATCCGCCATGGGTGAGCATGTCACAGAGCAATTTATGGAATCCCTGCGTGCATCCGTTCAAGGACAGGAGGACCGCCAGGAAGCGATGTTCCAGCTGGGGCAGGCTTACATTGATTTTTTCATGGAGCATCCGCAATATTTCCAGTTTTTATTCTACCACTCAGGCTTAGTCATTGATTTAGACAACTATAATTCCGACAGTTATCCGCCATTCGTTCTATTCCGGACCACTGCCTATCAATTGTTCACAAGCATCGGACTGCCGGAAGCAGAGTTCTTCCGTCAGTTGATTTCACACTGGTCGATGGTGCACGGTATTGCTTCACTGCTTACCAATAACGGGGTGCGTTATTCGGGGAACTGGCGTGATTTGTTAGCGCTCGAATCTATAGTTAAGGAGACATGAACCATGAGAACGATTGTGCACGATCTGCAGGAGCAGGAATTCGCAGGATGGGCAGAGGGCGGGCAAGGAGAGCTGACTGTTATCTCGGACAATGGTACCATCCGCCAGTGTATGGGCTGCTTCGACTGCTGGACACGGACGCCCGGAGCATGCGTAATACGGGATGGCTATAACCATCTGGGCGAGCTGCTCTCCAAAAGCGATGAACTGATTATCATCAGCAAATGTATGTACGGCAGCTACAGTCCCTTTGTGCTGAATGTGCTGAACCGGAGTATTTCCTACGTCCTTCCCTATTTTGTCACCAAGAATGGAGAAACGCATCACCGCAACCGGTATGATCACCAGTTCACACTATCGGTGCATTTCTATGGGGATGACATCACCGAGGCTGAAAAAGGCACAGCCAGAACGCTGGTCGCCGCGAACAGCCTGAATTTATATTCTGCAGGAAATAATGTGTATTTCCATAACAGCCTGCACAGCATTAAGGAGGCGATCCAATGAACATTGCCATGATCAACGGCAGCCCCAAGCCCGTTAACAGCAACTCAGGTATAATGCTGAAGATGCTGGAGCCGCTTATCAGCACGGGGAACGAACTAACCTACTATAATCCGAACAAAAGACCGCTTACCCCTGCGCAATACAGCGAGCTGTGCCGTATGGATGTGCTGGTGATTGCCTTCCCGCTCTATGTAGATGCCATCCCTTCACACTTGTTCAGGCTGCTGGCAACCCTTGAGGAACATCTTAAATCAGAGAAGAAGCACGAACAGGATATCTACGTCTATGCTATGATCAACAATGGCTTTTATGAGGGCAGTCAGAATCACATTGCTCTGGATATCCTTCAACACTGGTGCACACGGGCCGGTGTTCATTTCGGGCAGGCGCTGGGTCAAGGTGCCGGTGAAATGCTGGGCTCCCTGGAGAAGGTCCCTCCCGGCAAGGGTCCGCTTAAGAATCTGGGAAAAGCAATGCAAAGCATGGCCGCTAATATCCAATCCAGAAGCGCAGATGAATCTATGCTGTTCAGCCCCAACTTCCCGCGCTTCGCCTGGAAATTCGCCGCAACCCACTCCTTCTGGAATGCCACTGCGAAGAAGAACGGTTTGAAGAGAAAAGATATACTCAGAAGGCTGTAAAATATCCTGAACGCACGCCAGTACAAGTATTGCCCGTAATGGTTGGTACGCCGGGCCTTGCGCCATACATTCCGGGTCGCCGCCCGGCAGCAAAAGTTGCTATATAAGCTGAACTTAAGAATGACAGTTAGCCGATTAACGCCCCTGTGCCGAGCAAGGAATTCACAATACAGTAGCGCAATAGAGCAGGTTAGATTCTTAAGTTCACTCTATAACTCTAGCTTACATCCGCCTGCGGAGGCCGATGCGGATGAGGGTACGGACGTTGATGCGGTTGCGAATGCGGTTGCGAATGCGGACACGGTTGCAGATACATCTGCATAGAGAAGCACAAATGTTGTACGTATTACAACTCGGATACATAAATACCGGGATATTCGTAAGGATTGTTGTAGGAAATACAACAATCCTTCTGCTAAACCGCTTGGAGCAGGGGAAATGTTGCCTTTTGTACAACAATTCCGGATTTAACCCGCTATCACGAGGGAATTGTTGTATTTCGTGCAAGATTTCAGCTAAATATATTGAACTTAAAAACCAACTAGGGATTACGCTGCACGCTCCGGGTTACCGCCCAACAGCAAATGCGGATACTTACCTGTGTTGCAGAAGTTTGCGCCGCAAAGCTCCTCTAGAGTAAGGAGTGCGGATGCACATTGCGGAATAATTGTATTTCGTGCAGTTAAAAGTCGGCGAAAACCCGGATGAGCAGAGATAACTGTATTCCGTACAATTAAAATAGAGAAGAGTGTCCATTTATGGCATAGGGGAGTTATATAAGTGTAGAGAATGCAATTAAACCTCCCCTCGCGCAATAATAGATCATTTTAGTTGTACAATTTACAGTTATATCGAGTGAACTTAAGAATCTCACTTGCTGCATGGACGAAACCCTTGCTCCTCAAGGGGTTCATCCATCGGCTGTCCACCATTCTTAAGTTCAGCTTATATAGAACTGGAGTGAGCGTCCAGCAGCAGACAACCTGCAACTTGCTTCCAGTGCAGCGGATGGTACAGCAGCGCTACACTGATCATACATATAAGAAGAGCCCGGTCCTTTAACAGGACCAGGCTCTTCTGCATACAGCTCTCTTACTAAATCCGGAGAATTTCATCTCCGGGGATTCGGCGGCCCATTGGCGCTACAATCTCATTTCCCCGCCAGTTCCACCGTAACCTGCTCCACCAGCTTCTCCGGCTTCGCCGTGTTCCTTGACCGGCAGTTCAGAAACTCCACATCTTCTCCATTCTCAACGTAAAAGGCCGGTCCTTCGTGATTCTCGATGCTCACCTGCTGAAATTGCACATCGCGGACATTGCCCAGGTAGAATCCCCGGCGCTGCATGTCCTCCATGCCTGTCATCATATCGGGATGGCCGGGCACTGCATCTTTCGCCATCGAAATATCAATATTAGTGAAGGTGATTTCCGATACATACTGCTCGGCAAGCCCGTACAGGAATCCCGCCGCAGCGTGAACATTGCGGGCTGTAATATTGGCATAATGAATCCGCCGGAATTGAGGCGTCTCCTCCGTCACCGGATACGGGTTCTTATCCCAGACATACTTCTCCTTGCCCCGCGGCCCACAGAAATAGTAAAGGTTAAGTGTGAAGGGACAGATCACATCCTCCATCACAATGTTGCTGACACGGATATCTTCAATAATCCCGCCGCGCCCTCTCCGCGATTTCATGCGGATGCCACGGTCCGTCTGCTTAAACACACAATTGCTGATCGTCACGTTGCGGATGTCACCGCTCATCTCACTGCCCAGCACCACCGCTCCGTGGCCGTGGACCATCACGCAGTTCGTAATCGTGATATTCTCGCAGGGAATCCGCTCCTTGGTATCCTCGGTGCCGGCTTTGATGGCAATGCAGTCATCGCCCACATCGATGTGGCAGTTGCTGATGCGGACATCACGGCAGGACTCAGGATTAATGCCATCCGTATTCGGCGAATCCGCCGGATTCAGGATGGACAGATTATCGATCATTACATTGCTGCAGCCGATCGGATTCACGGTCCAGCTCGGAGAATTGATCAGCTGGACATCCCTGATCGTTACCCGGCTGCAGTTATCGAAGCCGATTAATCTCGGGCGGGGATACTCCAGCTCTTCCGGGTGGTTCCGGTGCTTCTCCCACCAGGGCGCACCGTTTCCATTGATCGTCCCGCTGCCTGTAATGGAGACGTTGGTCAGATCCGCTCCATATATGCAGGCCGCGTGCACCTCCTGCTTCACCCCTTCCCACCGTGATTCCACGGCCGGGTAATCTGCAGGATCGGTACTGAAGGACAATACCGCTCCTGCACTTAAATGCAGCTGAATGTTGCTGCGCAGGCGCACTGCACCTGTCACAAATGTACCGGCCGGAACATACACCGTGCCTCCGCCGGCGCTGTACGCTGCCCAGATGGCGTCCGCAATTGCTGCCGTTGCCGGAACCGCGCTATCCCGGAGCGCTCCGTAATCCGCAATATTAAACACTGCGCGCCTCCTTTCTACTAATCCACTGCTGGTCCAGGCAGCCTCAAGCTTCGCTACGCTTTCCGCCGGATACAGCCACTTCAAACTTCACTACGATTCTGCCGAACCCCCAGTCTCAGGCTCTGCTACACTTTGGCCGGGTACAACGCCTGCATCTCCACACAGGCCATCACCAGCGCCCCTACTCCGTGCAGGTCATTGCTGACCTTCGGCCGGGTTACATAGTTGCGGTAATCTCCCGCCGAGGTCCCGATGCAGATATCCGGCAGAATCAGCCGGTCCTGCTCATCCCACTCCAGCACCTGAATTAAGCCTTCGTAGCCTTTCCGTGCCGCCGCTGCCGCTGCAGCTTCAGCCTCCGCCGGCAGAATACCCAGCTTCACCGCTTTGGCAATCGTGTAGACGAACAGGCAGGACCCTGACGTTTCCAGCCAGTTATCCGGCTCAGCCCCCTTGTCGACCACCTGATACCACAGGCCGCTCTGCGGGTCCTGATAGCGGATCAGCGCCTGCACGAAGCCGCTTAGCTCGGCAGCCAGCTCCGCCCGGCCCGGATCATTCTCCGGCAGCTCATCCATGAACTGCGAGAGCGCCAGCCCGTACCAGCCGAGCGACCGGCTCCAGAACTCCGGCGAGCAGCCGGTTTCCGGGTTCGCCCAAGGCATCCGGCGGCTCTCATCCCAGGCGTGGTAGAGCAGGCCTGTAGCCTCGTCTTTCATGTATTTGCGCATCAGCCGCTCCTGGTGCAGCACCGCTGCGCGCAAGTCCTCTTCTCCATAAGCATTCGCATACTTCAGCGAGAAGACCCCGGCCATATACAGCCCGTCGAGCCACATCTGATTCGCATATTTGTCCTTATGCCAATAGCCGCCTTCGGAGGTTCTGTTCAGCGTCCGCAGCAGATTCCTGAGCTTAGCCGCAGCCTCCCGGTACTTCAGCTTGCCGGTCCGTTCATGCAGCGTGAAGAGCAGCAGCCCCGCTTGTACGGCATCCAGCTCATCCCGGGCAAAATAGAAATTGCCGTATTCATCTACCAGATCATCCACATACTGCTGGATGTATTCGATATAGCGGTCCTCTTGGACAGCCTCCCACAGCAGCTCCATCCCGCATAGAAACACGCCTTGGTGATAATGCCAGCGGTGCGCAGGCGGAAGCTCCCCCGCTTGATACGTATCCATCAAAGAATCACAGGCCTTTTGCGCCCATTCTAAAGGTGTTTGCGGCAGACTGCCTATCATTGTTATACCCCTTTCATATTTCAGAATACCCGGCCTGCCCTCAGCATCAGCCCTTCATCGAGCCCAGCATCGCGCCTTTGGCGAAATGCTTTTGCAGGAACGGATACACCATCAGAATCGGCAGCGTTGCTACCACGATAACAGCCATTTTGATTGTCTGATCCGGCGGCGGCACCGTGCCATCGAGCGTTGCACTGTGATCCATCCCGCTGGCCAGCACGACAATCTGTCTCAGCAGGACCTGAATCGGCCACTTGGCGCTGTTATCCAGATACAGAATGGCGCTCATATAAGTGTTCCAGTACGTCACCGCATAGAACAGGGAGATCGTGGCAATCGCCGGCAGCGATAAAGGCAATACGATCTTGAACAGAATACCGAAGTCGTTACAGCCGTCGATTTTGGCTGATTCCTCCAGCCCTTCAGGAATGTTCTGAAAGAAGTTCTTCAGGATAATCATATTGAAGGCACTGATCGCCGACGGGAGAATTAATGCTGAATACGAGTCAATCAGACCCAGCTCTTTGACCACCAGGAACGTTGGAATCATTCCGCCGTGGAACAGCATCGTGAACACCACCAGGAAGTTAAATACCCGGCGTCCGTCCAGATCCCTGCGGGAGAGACCGTAAGCCATCAGCGACGTGATGAACATACTGAACAAAGTCCCTATAAGCGTTACCCCGATGGACACACCCAGGGCTCTGAAGATTGTATTCGTTGAGAAAATAAATTTGTAGGCCTCCAGGCTCCACACTTTCGGAATCAGTACAAATTTGTTGGCCGCCAGCTCTGCGCTGGTTGTGAAGGACCCTGCTACTACATGGACAAAGGGAAGCACCGTTACCAGCGCGATGATGGCAAGCAGTGTAAAGTTGACAGCGGAGAATATTCTGCCGCTAATCGTACGGTCTTCTACCATTTCAATTCCTCCTGCGGCATTTTAATAAACGCCTTCTTCTCCTATTTTCTTGGATACCTTGTTGACGGTCACCACCATGATCAGACCCACAATCGACTTGAAGAAGCCGATGGCTGTACTATAGCTGAACTGCCCTTGCCGCAGTCCGGCGGTGTAGACATACGTATCGATAATTTCCGCAACTTCCCGGTTCATGGAATTGAGCAGCAGGTAGACATGTTCGAATCCAAGATCGAGTACGGAACCGATTTTCAGAATAAACAGGGTAATGATAACTCCGCGGATCGCCGGCAGTGTGATATGCCAGACTTGTCTGAGCCTTCCGGCTCCGTCCATACGCGAAGCTTCATAGAGCCCGGGATCGATCGCAGCGATGGAAGCCAGATAAATAATCGTACCCCAGCCCGCTTCCCGCCAGATGACCTGAATAATGTACATGGGTCTGAACCAGCCGGGACTCAGCAGGAAATTGATTTTGGAGAATCCGAAGTAGGCCAGCAGTTCGTTGATAATCCCCCCGTCCATCGTCACCATGACGAAGGAAATCGAGACGACGATAACCCAGGACATGAAGTGGGGCAGGTAGACCAGGGTCTGGAAGAATCTTTTGAAAAAAGTGCCTCTGAGTTCATTGAGCATCAGGGCAAGGATAATCGGAATCGGAAAATAAATCAGAATATTCATCCCGAACAGGATCAGGGTATTCCCCAGAATGTTCAGGAAATCGGGTTCGGTAAACAGGCGGCTGAAATGCTTCATTCCAACCCACTCGCTCCCTGTAATCCCTTGGTAAGGCTTGTAATCCTGGAAGGAGATAATCAGTCCGTACATCGGCAAATATTTAAATACAATGAAATACAGCACTCCGGGGATCAGCATCACATAGAGTAATTTGTTTCTCCACAGCCGTTTTTTAAGCTCGCTGCTGCTCTTATAGCTCTTAGGCTTCTGTTCGGGAACTACACGGGGCTGGGCGGTAACTTCCTGCATGATTCTCTTCCTTTCTCTGTAAATTCTTCTATATTTGAAAAAAAGGCTGCCGAAGCGCTAACCCAAGCAGCCTTCTTTCATGTGGTCAGCCCGCAGTCAAAGCTGCTGCGTTCTGCTTATTTTTTGTACACGGCATTGTATTCTTCGATGATTTGGGCCCCGCCCCGGCTCTTCCAGTTCTCGACTTCTTTCTCGAAACCGGCTTTATCGAGCTGGCCGTACATGTATTTATAAGTGGCATCTGTAATGATCTGCTGCAGTTCAACACCCTTGGAAGTGTAGGTTGACGAATCGAGCGCTGCCGTAGGATCGGCAACCCCTACCTTCACATTCTCCAGCACCAGCTCTTCCGCATGAATCCGGCCCGGCAGCACGTTCAGACTCTGGTACATGCCGTTCGTTTCGTATTCGCCGATTACGCTGTCCTTGAAGCCTTTGACTTCACGTTCGATCAGCTCTTTATTATCTGTTGCTTTGGCTTTGCCGTCTTCCACGGTATAGTGTGTACCTTCAATCCCCCAGTACATCAGGTTGGAGACTTCAGGAGTCATCATGTAATCAAAGAACTTCAGGATCTTCTTCAGCTCTGCTTCATCCTTAACCGCTGATTTCGGGAACAGCACTACGTTGTTATAGCCGGGAATCATCCACTGGGCGAACTTGCCGTCAGGTCCGGCCACCATACTGTGTGTGTCCAGCACGGCATCCGGCACGTTCTTGATCAGGTCCTTGTTCAGGGAATCGATATCCTGCATGGAACCGCCGATATACAGTCCTGCTTTGCCGCTGGTGAACGTATTTACCGCATCCGTTTTACTGGTTGCTGCAAAGTCCTGATTCATGTATCCGCCGTCACGCAGGTTTTTGAAGAAATCCATGGTGTCAAAGTACTGCGGGAAGGTAAATTCCGGAGCCAGCTGGCCGTCCTTCTCCGCCCAGTTGTTCGGTGTGCCGAACCAGGAAGAGACGGTTTTGAACGCACCGTACACCAGCTCATTCCGGTCAACAACCCCGATCGTATCCTTTTTCCCGTTGCCGTCAGGGTCCTGCTCCGTGAAGGCTTTAGCCATTGCGAACAGTTCCTCGGTATTGGCCGGTGCTGCAAGTCCCAGCTTATCCGCCCAGTCCTTACGGTAGATAATCCCTTGACGGGCCAGCGGACGGCCGATATACAGGGTATACAGCTTGCCGTCTACCTTGGTGTTATTAAGGATTTCCGGCTTCAGCTTGTTCAGGTTGGGGAATTCGCTGAGGAGCGGTCCAATCTCCCAGAACTGTCCGTCCTTGATCGCTTCCTTCATCTGCAGGAAGGTCGTCTGATTCTTCAGATACGTAACCTGCGGCAGTGAGCCCGTGGCGAAGGAGGAGTTCAGCTTCTCTTCATAGGTATCTGCCGGGAAAAATTGATAGGTCAGCTTCGTATTCGTCAATTTCTCCACTTCCGTCTTGATCGTGTCCGGTGGAGTATCTGTCGTGTTCAGCGGGAGCATGATTTTGATCTCTGTCGGCTTTTCCGGTTCTGCTGCCGGCTCTGTAGTCGCTGCCGTGTTGGTTCCGGTGCTTGCACCTGGATCTTTGGTTGCCGCCGCCTCATTATTGTTGTTGCCGCCGCATGCGGACAGCATGCTGAGTGTCAGCAGCGAGCTGAGGAGCAGGGTGAAGGATTTTTTCGTCATTCCTTTTTGACCTCCGTTTAACTTGTATTGGTTACAAGCCTCACATTACAGTCCACGGAGGATTACGAATACAATCATTTACTCATAAAGGCGCGCTGGGGCTGGGGGTGTGGGTTAATGATTATCGTGTGATGGGGGGAGGGGGATATACATTGTGCGGTGGGCTGGGCATGGAGCGTGGGGATGGACATGGGGGAGGGGAGCGGCGGCGGGCGGGACTGCGTGAGCTTTGGACTTCCGGCCGCTGTTAGGTTTGGATTTCTTGATTCGTACCGCTGCTTGCGGTAGAAATCCAAACCTAAAGGCGGACGCTATCGCTCCTACAGTTCCAAACCTCCCTCCGTCCCTTTCTGCCGCTCCACGGGTGGGCCCTTTCAATGTATATCCTTGAAAGGGGAAGCAAAGTGCAAGCCCCGCCGCTTCGCTCGCGGCGGGGCCAGGAATAATGTTGGTGGGTAGAACCGGTGAAGTCGGGGATAGTGAAGCAGGGTGGGGGAGTGGGGAAGCTTGAATTTAAGTGCTGAGGGAGAGCGCCAGAGTCAGGAATAGCACATCAACGGGGTACGAGCGGGGAGCAAATCCAATATTACTCAAAAATCCTGCACCAAATACAACATTTCCCTCAATAAATTGGCCGAATTTCAAAATTGTTGTACAGAATGCAGCATTTCTCCTCCAACTGGCGGCACAGCGGGGAAATTCTTGTATTTCGTACAACAATCCTTCGGATTACCCGGATATCTGTGAACCAAAGTTGTAATTTGTACAACAATTTTGCGGTTACACAGTGAACTTGACTGTAATTCGCGCGCTTACCACCCTTTTCACCCTCTTCAAGTAACGAATCTACGTCACACTCAATCAGCAACCCGAGAACTTCTTCGACTGGGAGCTGTACAGCGGCACAATAAGGCGATGATGATATCGTTAGCCGGCTGCTTGTTGGGTTATAGTCATAGGCGCTTTATATAGTACAGAGTCGTAAACTATACGAGCATACAGTAAAATGATAGGTAATTTAGTTTTTGGAGGCGGGTATATGAAATATTATGTTGTGGATGCATTTGCGGAGAAATTATTTGAAGGTAATCCCGCGGGAGTATGTATTATGAAGGGCTGGCTTCCGGATGAGACAATGCAGCAAATTGCTGCTGAGAATAATCTCTCGGAAACAGCTTTTGCCGTCAAGGAGGGGGACCATTACCGGTTACGCTGGTTTACTCCGGCTGATGAGATCGAACTCTGTGGCCATGCTACTCTCGCAACAGCTTATGTCCTGGCTAACTTTTATGAAACTAATGTAGACAGCTTTAAATTTCAGACCATGAGCGGTGAACTGGTTGTTCTAAGAAAAGGGGAGTATTACGAGCTGGATTTCCCCAGCAGAATGCCGGAGCCTTGGACTTTAACCAGTCAAATGGTTGAAGCTCTCGGCATTCAGCCGGTAGAGACTTATTTAGGCAGAGATTTAATGTTCGTGCTGGAAAAAGAAGAAGATGTACTTAACGCTGCTCCTGATTTCTCTAAACTGCGGCTGCTTCCCGATGGACTCGGGGTCTCAATCACGGCCAGAAGCGAAACCTATGATTTTGCTTCCCGCAGCTTTTTTCCTAAGCTGAATGTGAACGAGGACCCTGTATGCGGCTCTGCTCACTGTAATTTCATTCCCTATTGGGCAGCGCGGCTTGGTAAGGACGAATTAGTAGCCCGGCAGCTCTCCAAACGCGGAGGAACATTATATTGTAAAAATGACGGGGATCGCGTAAAAATAAGCGGCTCTGCAGTTTTATATGCTGTTGCTGAGCTTCAGATCGATTAAGAAAATAACAGCTCTTTACATTAAAGCCCCACCGCTTCGTTTGCGGCGGGGCTTGGATTATTTTATTTTCAATATAATCTTGCCCTTAGCCCGGCCGGATTCGGAGTACTCCATCGCCTGCTGAGCTTCTGCAAAAGGGAATACCCGGTCAATCACAGGCTTGATTGCACCGGATTCAATATAATCAGCGATGATCTCCAGCTGTCTGCCGCTCGGCTTCATGAACAGGAAGCTGTATTTCACCTTGGTTTTGCGCTCCAATCTTGTAAGTCTCCGGGTGACGAGCCGTAATAGATTAACCTTCAGGAACCCTAACCCATACTCTTTGCCGAAACGGGCATTAGGCAGACCTGATACCGATACAACTTGCCCTCCGGGTCTGACGATTCGGAATGCTCTCTCTAACGTTTCTCCGCCAATGGTATCGTATACTCCGTCATAATTGTGCAGCACCTGATCAAACTGCTCTGCTCTATAATTGATGACCTGATCGGCCCCAAGTGACTTAACGAGTTCAGCGCCAGCTCCGCTTGCAGTGGTTGCAACGTAAATCCCCATCGCTTTGGCAAGCTGGATGGCGAAGGTACCCACTCCGCCTGCTCCCGCCTGAATCAATACCTTTTGTCCAGCCGACAGCTGTAAAATATCATGCAGTGCCTGGTAAGAGGTGAGCCCTACCAAAGGAATGGAGGCAGCTTCTTCAAAAGTGAGGTTGCCGGGCTTCAGCGCAATATCCTCCTCATGAACAGCAATATACTCCGCGAAGGTGCCAATCCTGCTTTTTCTGGGCCGGCCGTAGATTTCATCACCTACCTTGAATTTCTTCACTTTATCCCCCACCTGGATAACCACACCTGAGAAATCATTGCCCAAAATAAGCGGCATCTCATATTTCAATAACATCCGCACTTTGCCATCCCGGATTTTGAAGTCGATCGGATTGATACTTGCCGCATGGAGCACCTCATGCTCACCGACTTCGGGCATTGGGCGGTCCGCTAACAGCAGCGGGGTTTGTCCGTATTTTTCGATAACCATTGCTTTCATGATGGAACCTCCAGCTCTTGACTAATAAAACCGTTCGATAAAGCGAACCATGTGCTGATGAGTATGCCATACATGAATTCCTTAATGCAAACAGCAGCAAGTGCTGTACCTGCTACCAGATTAATAAGGAAGACTAAGATCAATGTTAGAACAAACAAGCGATGTTTCGACATTGTAACTACTCACTTGGTTAATTATGAAAAAAAGTTATAAGTATATCACGTATGCTCCCTATACCTTCTATGATAAAGGAAATATGGACACAATTAAGCCCCACCGCAGGCTTCTGTGGTGGGGCTTGATAATAAAGCTAATTGAATATCAACTAATTAAAAATTCTATATACTCAGCCTTCCCCGTGAGTAAATAAAGTTACTACAGGAGAATCAGATACTCCTGGACCCACAATAATTGGCACTAAAATGATGCTAAGAACAGTTAGAAGTACTACTACCTTCTTCTTCATGAGAAACTCCTCCCAAAAGTAGAATTTGATACTGATCCTGAACTTCTTGATTGGCAACTCTCCTAAATCTTTCAAATAGAGTTACACTTTCTAGTATATACTTTTCATTGTTTATACGTTGGAAATTTTTTATAGTTTTTAACAAAAAATCAAATCCTTTATTGTGATCGCCTTTATGTAAATAATAGTATGCTAATTCATACATTAGTGTAGCGTGACGATCTAGAGTTAGTTTTCGAGAATATCTACCCTGCAGCAATTCATTCAAGTTCGAATCAAGTTCTGGCTTAAAGTGTTTCAAAATAGCATCTACATCAAGTTGATTTTTATTTGCTGCTTTTAATATATTTAAAAGTCCAATAATCAGTTCTCCGCTATGCTTATCAATATAGGCAGTATAATGATCGATTACAGAGGTATCTCCGCCCAAAAGATTTGATATATACACATTGACTTCAGCCCATTCAATGAATAGGTTCTTCCAATAATCCACTGCCTCGCCTTCTTCTTTGACCCAACTTAAATCAGCATAACCATTTATGTGGGTCAAAGCCCCTTCATAATCCCCTAGCTCATCACAAACGTTTCCCCGCAGCAAGTCACTGTAAGCAATATAAAAGAACAAGGGTCTACCAGGTAGTTTGCCCGGTTCGGCTGATTTCCGGTCAGACCGATCCTTCATGTCATATTGGATTCTGGCTTTATGACCCATTTTGGCGGCAAACTCCTCAACCTTATCCCAGCGCTGTAAGGAACGGTATGTATTGGCAAGCTCTTTGAGTGCATCCAGCTGGTCCACTTCATCCAACCGCTCAACGAAGGGCTCAAACCGGTTAGCTATCCACAGATTTCTGTCCTGATCATCACTAAGTGAGATGGTAAACAACCGATACTGGCATAGTGCCAGCCGTTCCGAATGCTGGAAGCGTTCAGCTTCGGCAACAATCTCATAGATTGCGGCGGCAGCCTCCATTTTCCCGGCAGTGAACAGTTCTTCCGCTGTATCAAACAACAGGGGAGCGTACATCAGGTTGTCCATAATATGGCGGGCAAGTCTCTGAATGCTGTCCAGCTTGTTTAGATCTGCACAGCGGAGCAGCAGCGGACCAATTCTGCGCCAGTCCGAAGAGCCGTCGATAATATAATTATCGATGTACAGGTCGTAGAAGAACCCTTCCTCCCGTCCCATCGCCCGAGTGATCCGGTCAAGCTGCTGCATCGCAATCGGCCGGTGCCCATGAACGATATTACTGAGTGTCCCGGAATGAAGCTGGGAATGCCTGGCGAATTGAGTGATCGTCAAAGCTTTTTGTCTTAAATACTCCTCCAGTTCTGCTAATATCGTGGTTGTTGCCTCCAAGTCATAACCACCTTTCCTCTTCAATTTGTGATAAATAGAATAAAATCCCTTTTTTTGTTATACAAAATATACCAGTGGTCGATTCAATTATCAAGATGAAATTATGTATATTTCCTTAATTTTTAAATTTTGGCATTACAGTTGCCATTCTAAAAAAACTATACCTTTATTCTCGACCTTCCAGTTATCTCGGCGTACCGAAAAAGGAGCATAACGTCTTAACCATCCCCGGGTGGATACGGCTTCGCCGTCCTTAAATTAGCGAAGCAGGCAGTGCGTGTCTGCAGGAGGCGGGACTAGATCATTGGGGGAGGGGGATTCACAGATTTAAGGAGTTTTATGTACAGTTCTTGAGCGCGGTGGATTAATTTAAGTGGAATTTGTACATCTAATTTGTCGGCAATGATCCACTTATAAAAAATAGCAGTTGGATAAACAACACTTAATCGGTCCGATTTCTGCTGAATCCATAAGGTTGCGCGGATTAAGTGTACTTTTTCCATCTGCTTACTCACAACCCTCCGTTTCGGCAGAATTAAGTGCCTTTTTTCCAACTCTTCCTGCCCTCCCCTCTCCCCACTAGCAAGTAGAAAAACTTTGCCATCCTTATAAAAGACGGTACCATTTCAGCGAGGGAATCGAAGGAGGATAATTAATAGCGTGAATCCTAGCCAAAGTTCTTTCGCTTTGCTTCTGGCATACCAATCATTCCTCACTAGCCCGCGCCTTAGCCTCCGCCTCCGTATATTCCTGGATGATCATACTGCCGCCGCTGGTCTGCCATTTCTCGACCTCCCCGGCGAACCCGTCCGCATCGATATTGCCCAGAATATAATTATAGGTAGCATCTACGATAATGGCTGACAGCTCGGCGTTCTTCTCATCATAGGTAGCGGAGGTTAAACGTACTGCCGGGTCATCGACCAGAAACTGCTCATTATCCTGGCTGAGCTGGTCGGCAAGGGCCGTCAGCTGTTCCTTCTGCGCGACCTCCATAATATTCTTGTTGCCGATATCGGCAATCATCAGGGAATAGAGCGGATTCACCTCAAATACACGCAGCTGGGAGGTTTCCTCTGGAAGGATCACCTTCCCCTCCCCATCAAGCAGATAATGCCGGCCCTCGAAGCCGTACACCATCAGGTTGGCTACATCCTTATCCATCGTGCGGTCAAAGAACCCGAGCACCTGCTTCAGTTCCTGCTCTGTGGCAATGGCTTTTTTGGAGAAAAGATACAGGCCGTTGTACTTGGGAATCGACCATACCTTGTACCCGTCCGGCCCCTTAATCCGGTTAATCAGGGTAAGCTCTGCCTGGGGATTAATTGCCTTGGCCTCAATCGAGAGCCGCTGCACGTCTGTCATGCTCCCGATGAATATCCCTGCCGTCCCGCGGATGAACTTATCCCGCTGTACATCCTTGCTCGTCAGGGCGAAATCCTGGTTGATAATCCCCTCGTTATATAATTTGCGCATGAAATTCATCGTGTCCATGTATTCAGAGGTGGCGAATTCCGGAATAAACCGGTTGTTCTCAATCTTCCAGTTATTCGGCGTGCCGAAATAAGAGCTTAACGTCTTGAATACCCCGTACACCAGGTCATTCCGGTCTACCAGTCCGAGGGTATCGGCTTTGCCGTTCCCGTCCGGATCATTATAGGTGAACTGCTTCATTACCTCGTACAGCTCATCCAGTGTCCCCGGCGGACTCAGGTGCAGATGCTCCAGCCAGTCCTTACGGATAATAATTCCCTGCCTGGAAGCGGGTCTTTCTGTATAGAGGCCATAAATCCCCCCGTCCACCGTGGTCTGCTTAAGGATAGAGGCGTCCAGCTGGCGCAGATTCGGGAACTCCTCCAAGTACGGGCCAATCTCCCAAAAAGCGTCGGAACGGATCATATTCTTGACCGGATTATAATCGGTGAATTTCACAAATGTAACTTTGCCGAGGGCACCGGTGGTCAGCGCCGTATTCATTTTGTCCGTGTACACGCCCTCCGGCACCCAGGTAATATTCAGCTGTGTCCCGGTCAATCTTTCAATCTCGGCGATAAGATCCTTGGAAGGGGTCTGCGGGAAATGCAGTGGCGCAAGAATTGAGATGGACGGCTTCTCTCCGGCAGTATCTGGAGGGGAAGATTGCCCCTCACTGCAAGCACTGAATAAACCGAACGAGAGTAGTAGAATAGAGCAGCATATAAGAGTCACCTGCCTGCCTGCCAATCCTTTGAACATTTCATAACCTCCTAAAATAGTAATATTTATATACAATAAGGCCCTATTTATTGAATAATTTAGCATGTGTAGTGATTATTAGAGAAAATGATTATTGCGGCACCAGATGATTATTGTTATTATCCTTCGTGATGCATACACTTAAAGCAGTGATTACGACTACTCATACAAAGGTGCTGAATCTGGTGAAATCCTTAAGCTTCTTAAGTAAATTAACGATGTTCGCGTTTGCAATCAGCATCCTGCCGGTGCTGTTCATTGGTTCTTTCTCTTATTTCACATCCTCCAAGGAAATTCAAAAAAATGTTAACGAAAGCAAAATGGAACTTATTTTACAAATTACCTCAAATGTAGAACATAAGCTTACCACTGTCAACCAGACCTTGAACCAGGTAGTGAACTCCTCTGTGCTGAAAAAAGCGCTCAATAATCCGCTAAATGTAACCGATTTCATTTTATATAATGACATAAGAAACGAAATCCGCAACATGCAATCTTTCGATACGAAGCTGGAGGATGTCATTCTATTAAATCAGCGGCAGAACTGGATGATCAAGAATTCCGGACTCTACCGCCTGAATGAATACCAGAATTACGAGCAGCTCACGAACCTGATGAATATTCAAGGCACATCGTCCTGGGTGCTGAATCCCTCCTCCCTGTTCTACAGCGAAGAGAGTATTAACGTTACCGGCTGCAATTACAGCATCAGCCTGATTAAGAAGCTCCCGACCACCAAGCTCCAGAAATACGGGCTCGCCATGGCCAATATTCCCGCCTGCAGTCTCCAGGACTTCATCAACTCCGATGTGCAGCCGCTGGACAGCATTATTATGCTGGACGAATCCGGACGGATTCTGCTCCATCCTGACCGTAACCTGATCGGCCAGCCCGCCGAAGCAGGGGGATTCACGGGCTTCCGGCGGATTGCCGCAGCAGCCGAGCCCTCCGGGCAATTCAAAACCGAAATCAACAAAGAAGATTATTCCATAACCTATATGCGCTCCCAGCTCAACGGCTGGATCTACCTGTCGGTAACTTCCATTGAGAGTCTGACCCGCGAATCCGGCAAAATCGGTACCTATACGGTATTTGTCTGTACATTCATGCTGCTGCTGTCTGTACTGCTGGCGTGGCTGGGCTCCCGGCGTATGTACACTCCGATCGAACGGCTGCTTAATCAGATGGGGCAACGCCGTCCCGGCCTGCGGGCAAGGCATACGGATGAATTCCAGCTCATCGGCGAGCAGGTGCATTCCCTGTTCCAATCCAAATCACAGCTGGAGAAAGAGGTCAGCCAGCACATCGGGCAGGTGCGGACCTTCTTCCTGATTCAAGCCTTTCAGGGCAATCTGAGGAAACGTGAGCTGCTGGAGGAACTGGAGCAATACGGGTACCGCAAGCAGGTGGAGGAATGGAAGACGATGGCTGTCATTACGCTGAGCATCGACTTCTCCGAGGAGAGCAGCTATGAGAAAAAGGATCTCAATCTGCTGTTATTCGCGGCGCATAATATGATTGAGGAATTGGTATCGGCGGATAACAGGTTAACCCCTGTGATGATGGGGCATGCCCTGGCGACCGTAATTGGCAGCAGTGACGGCAATACGGAATCTTTTCACCGTACGCTCTATGCTTTGACGGAGAAGCTGCAGCAGGAGATTAATAATTACCTGAAGCTGCAGGTCAGCATCGGGCTTAGTCTGCCGTTCCACTCTTTTGATAAAATGTCCATTGCCTACAGGGAAGGCCTGGAAGCCTTGAAGCACCGGATCACGCTCGGCAAAGGCATCATCATCCAGTACGAGAACATTAACTCCGGCAAGCATTATCTCAATCTGAACTACCCTACCCATACCGAAAATGACCTGATGGATGCCATCAAGCTGGCTGACAGCGATAAGGCGAAGGAACTGCTGCATAAGCTGTTCAAGTGTATTTTTGCGCTGGGGCTCTCACCGCAGGAATACCAGATTCCGCTGACGCGGCTGCTGAACAATACGCTCATTATGATGCAGGAATCGGGGATTACGCTGAATCAGATCTATCATGCCAACGGCTCATTGTTCGAAGAGCTGACCGATCTGCATATTGTTGCGGAGATTGAAGACTGGTTCTGGACCATCGTCATCCAGCCGGTCATCGTCATCTTCCACAGCAGGCAGAATGCCCAGTATCATAACATCTCCGAGAAGCTGATCGACATCGTCCAGCATGAGTATGACAAGGATCTGACGCTGGAGGAATGTGCTTCCCGGCTGCATTATAACGCCAACTATATCAGCAGTGTGTTCCGTAAGGAGACCCAGTATTACTTCAGTGACTACCTTACAATGTACCGCTTCAAAATGGCCAAGAAATGGCTGGAGGAAACCGATATGCCGGTGAAGGATATCGCCTCACGCCTAAGATACAATAACTCGCAGAACTTCATCCGCTCGTTCCGCAAGCAGGAAGGGATGACCCCCGGCCAGTACCGTGACAACTTCAGCTCGAAGCCTAAGGCTGTGCCCGATGATTATTAAGCGCAGGGTCCTCAGGTGCGGATTTGAGCTTGCGTGTTTTTCTTGACCGGATAAAGAACGTTATAAGTACGGCCAGAATCAGTAGGAGGCCGCCGCCAGCGATGGCAATATTCCTGATATCCGGCACGTATACAGCCAGACGCAGCGGCTCGGAATCCGCAAGTGAAATATGCCAGGTTAAGGTATTGCCGTCTTGTTCCGCCGCATTATTAGGCCCGTACAGATCATAGGGAATCGTTAATTTGAAATCAACGGAGAAGGTACCCATCAGCAGCCGCACAAGAGATTTTGGCACGCTTAAGCTACCGATGCCATCAATAATTTCATCCGAATAGGCGTTCAGCTTAGGCTGGGCCACTACATCGTAACGGGTATACAGCCATCTGTTTGTCTGCCCGACCTCCGCCTCCACAATATCGAGACTGCTGCCGCTGGACTGCAGCTCCTCGATCGAGGCATAGGATTTCCGAAACTGATATTCTGTAGATTTACCGCTTGCCGTTTTGTTCAGCTCAATCCCTGCGGCCGCGAGCCGTGTGGTCAGGAGCTCCTCTATTTTACCGCTGACCAGCTTCTCCGCCCGGGAATCCAGCAGCAGACTGAAGGCCAGATCGAGAGAACCGTTCTTCTTCACCGTCATATGGGCCGTCCCCTGCGCGCAGCCCGTGAGCAGCAGCACAAGCATCATCATCATTAGCACAGTCTTAACTTTGAATCCGTTCAAACCACGTACCTTCAACAACTTTCCCTCCATCCGTTGCCTGTTGCTATTGCTTAACGTAACCTTCCAGAGGCGAATCTCCTATCGTCGGGAAGGTCACAGAGTCAGCTTACCATATGCTCCTGTTGTGAGAAAAGAAAGATTAGCCTCAAGCTTATAGAAGCCCCCGGGGGGGGGGGGGGCTTTTTGCGTGCGCAGCACAAGTTATTTTTTCAAATGATAAGGCACAGTAGTAATGATTACATTTCTGCGGTACAGCAGATGCGCGCGGATCAGCAGGCTGGATTGGTTATGCAGGATGTTATGCCAGCCTTTCTTCGGAATGAATTGCGGAACGATTACAGTAACCTGATAATTCGATTCGCTTGCTTTGCGCTGGACGGTATCGATGAACTTGGTCAGCGGATGAATGATGCTGCGGTAGGGCGAATACAGTGTCACCAGCCGCACCTCGGGATGGAATTTCTTCCACTTCTCCTCGAATATCGCGTCATCCTCCCGCTCAAACGGAATGTGTACCGCAATAATCTGTTCGGCACCCAGCGACTTGGCATACCGCAGGGAGTTCTCCACTACATGCGTAATTCCGGCCACCGGCAGAATAATGATATTTCCTTCTATCGCCAGCGGCGGCTCGCCGCAGGTTGTGATCCGCAGCTGATCAGCCACCGATTCATAATGCTTGTGGATGCGGTAGAAGAACAGGATAATCAGCGGCAGGAAGACCAGCACCGGCCAGATCTGCGGGAATTTGGTCAGGAAGAACATAATGGTCACGATGAAGCTGATGAGCGCTCCAATCGTATTGATGATTAGCTTAGGCAGCCAGCCCTCCGGCTTCTGGCGGATCCATTTGACCATCATGCCGGTCTGTGAGAGCGTGAAGGGGATGAACACCCCTACCGCATACAGAGGAATCAGATGCTCGGTCCGTCCCTCAAAAGCAATGATCAGAATAATCGACAGGATACCGAGGCTGAGAATTCCGTTAGAGTAGCCCAGCCGGTCACCGCGGACCGTGAACATCCGGGGAATGAATTTATCCTTGGCCAGATTCACTGCCAGCAGCGGAAACGCGGAATATCCGGTATTGGCGGCCAGGACCAGAATCAGTGCCGTGGTCCCCTGAACGAAGAAATACATGAAGTTCCGGCCGAAGACCTGCTCGGCAATATCGGAAACCACCGTGACCTCTTCCCGTGGGGCAATTCCGTAATAATAAGCCAGGAAGACAATCCCTGAGAATAACAGCGCCAGCAGTATGCCCATCGCCACCAGTGTCTTGGCTGCATTGTTTGGTGCCGGAGCCCTGAAGTTCGGTATGGCGTTCGATATGGCCTCCACCCCTGTCAGCGCCGAGCTCCCTGAAGAGAAAGCCCGGAGCAGCAGGAACAAGCTCACTCCAGCCACTGGTGTACCCAGTGAGGTATGCAGCTCAGCAGGCACATTGCCGGTCACAATGTTGAACAAGCCAAGACCGATCATGATAAACATGGCAAGGACGAACAGATAAACCGGATAGGCCAGGAAGGACGCCGATTCGGTGACCCCCCGCAAATTCAGTGTTGTAATCAGAAGGACGAAGATGATAGCAATAATCACATTATAAGGATGAAGACCCGGAAAAGCTGAAGTAATGGCATCCGTTCCGGCGGATACACTTACCGCCACGGTCAATATATAGTCCACAAGCAGTGAGCCGCCGGCCACGAGACCCGGATACTTGCCCAGGTTCTCTTTGGATACCACATAGGCGCCACCCCCTTGGGGATAAGCAAAAATAATCTGCCTGTAGGAAAGTATCAGCGCCAGCAGCAGCACGAGTACCCCTATAGCGATAGGAATGGAATACCAGAAGGCTGCAGCACTAATCGTAATCAGCACCAGCAGAATCTGCTCTGGACCGTAAGCAACCGAAGACAAGGCATCCGAGGATAGAATGGCAAGAGCTTTGGTTTTGTTTAATTTCTGTTCGCCCAGTTGATCCGACTTCAGCGGCCGTCCAATCAGGAATCTTTTTACCGAAGACATCATCTCAGCTCACCGACTTTTTTTAAAGTTATATTACCCTTGGCGCTCAATTATAATCTGGCCTATAACTGGATGAAGACACTATATTTGCTGCGCCGCCTGGTTAATACCTTAATCCTTTTATAACATTCTGTATAGATGCAGATACCATAGACATTTTCAGTTTTAAGAATACTATCCACATATTTTCTATAATAACTGCACATACTTCCGAAACCATGCTTACCCCTGCTGACAAAACCACGGCAAAAAGACGAAGCAGGCATTCCGCTTCGTCCATTGTTGCTCCTATCCGCTTTTATATTCAGCAATCACCCGTTTACAGCTTTATAAGCGGCTTCATATTCGGAGATGATGGCATCGCCGCCGGATTTACGCCATTTTTCAACCTCCTGCTTAAATCCGCCCAGATCAATTTTTTCAAGAATGAACTTATACGTTGCATCTGTAATGATCTTCTGCAGCTCAGATCCCTCCGATGAGAAGGTAGGGGATTCAAGGGAATACATCGGATTAAGCACTGCATACTTTTCGTTCTCAAGAATCAGACGGGCCGCTTCTGTCCGGAGCGGATCGGCATCATGAATGGCATAACCGGGCTCCTTAGGACGTGAAGAAGAGAACGGCTGCACTTCCTGCTGCCACAGCTCTGTATTCGTTATAGTCACTGCTTTGTCTGCATCAATCGTGTAATGCACACCTTCGATTCCGTAAGTCATCAGCGCAAATACTTCCTCCGACATGATATCATTAACAAATTGCAGGATTTGCTTGAGCTCCGCTTCATCCTTGACTTCCGATTTAGGGAAGGAGAGCAGGCCGCCGACGCCGTTGCTTGAGCTCCAGATGGCCCGGTCAGCCTCATTGCCGGTGGAAGTAATATTGTTCACCATCACAAGCTCCATTTGATCCTGAATGCCTTTGGCCAGATTAAGCAGGTTCTTGCTGTCAAAGAGCGCTCCGACATAAATCCCCGCCTTCCCCTGGGCGAAGCCCTGCTGCTGGTCTGTCTTGGCCGTTACTGCAAAATCCTGATTGATGTAACCGCCCTTGTACAGCTCCTTCATGTATTCCATCGCCTTAACATAACCCTCAGACTCGAACTCCGGCGTAACTTTACCGCTATCATCCACATCCCAGCTGCTCGGAGTCCCGAAATAGGAGCCCAGCGTTTTGAATGCGCCGAATACCAGATCGCTCCGGTCAATGAAGCCCGTTGTATCTTTCGAACCATTCCCATCCGGGTCCTCTTCCGTAAACGCCTTCGCTACTTGCATTAATTCATCTGTTGTTTGGGGTACCTGGAGTCCGAGCTTATCCAGCCAGTCCTTGCGGAGAATAACGCCGTTTCTGGCAATATCCTTCACCATCGGGATACCGTACAGCTTACCTTCTATTGAAGCTGAGGTCCGCATATCCTGCGAGATCGCTGCGAGATTAGGGAATTCATCCAGGTAAGGACCGACATCCCAGAATACACCGGCCTTCAAGGCATTGCGCACCGAGGAATTCTCCAAAAGCGTAAGTGTGACGATATCCGCAAGTGAATCGGAAGCAAGCGCCGTATTGATCCGTTCCTCTTTGGAGGCGTCCGGGACCCAGGAGAAATCAAGCTCTGTATTCGTTATCTCCTCGATTTTATTCAGCACGGTATCGGTCGGCGGCGTGGTGGAATGGAGAATGTTCATCCAGCTGATTTTTGTCTTTGCTGCGGGTGCCGCCTTCCCGGCTTCATTCCCGGCTGTATTTGCAGCCTGCCCCGAATTTGCCGGCTCCTTGTTGCCGCATGCACTCAGTACCAGAGCCCCGCTAACAGCAAGCACTGCTAATTTGCTAACTTTTTTGTTCATACCTTTTCCCCTTTTCGGATTGTTGGACTGGCCTGTATCTTCCTCTCCCCCGCTAACGGGGAGCAAGAATTCATCGTTTGCATTACAGTGAAGTACACCTATTAGTAAACTCCGTCTTCGCCCATCTTTTTGGCCAGCTTGTTCGACAGCATGACGAGAATCAGACCAACAACCCCTTTGAACAGGCCAACGGTTGTACTGAAGCTGAGCTGACCGTTCTTCAGACCGGCGGTGTAAATATAGGTATCGAAGATTTCCCCCACTTCACGGTTCAGAGAGTTGATCAGCAGATACATATGCTCAAAGCCAAGATCCAGCGTATGCCCGATTTTGAGGATTAGCAGGGTGATGATTACCGGACGGATCGCCGGCAGCGTGACATGCCACGTTTTGCGCAGCCTTCCCGCTCCGTCCATTTCTGCTGCTTCATATAACTGGGTGTCTACTACCGTAATCGCCGCCAGATAGATGATGGTCGACCAGCCCAGCTCTTTCCAGATAATCTGTCCGATATAGATGACGCGAAGCCACTCCGGGGAAGTAAGGAAGCTGATCTTCTGGCCGCCGAGTGCGGCAATGGCCTCGTTAAGCACCCCGCCGTCCACATTCATAAATACATAGGAGATGGATACGATAATTACCCACGACAGGAAATGCGGAATATAAATGATCGTCTGCACCACATTCTTGAACATCTTGCTGCGGACCTCATTCAGCATCAGCGAGAGTATAATCGGCAGCGGAAAAAAGATCACCAGGTTCAGCGCAAACAGGATCAGTGTATTCCTGAGCAGCATAAGAAAGGTTGGCTCCGTGAACAGGCGGACAAAATGCTTGAAGCCGACCCACGGGCTTCCTCCAATGCCAAGGTACGGCTGATAATCCTGAAAGGAGATCACCAGGCCCCCCATCGGCAGGTATTTAAAGATTACAAAATACACAAACCCCGGCAGGATCATCAGATATAACAGCTTGTTTCTTTTTAGACTCAGCAGACTGTGTCCGCTCCGCTTCTTCCTTGCCATTGACGGGTTTGATTCCATCACGGCGATATTTGCTTCCTTCACCAGCTCGGCCTCCTTGAACGCGTTTCTTTACGCCTCAAGCTTAAGATTGTTAGCGGATTACGTATATAATCATTACCTACTCTGATCGGTTAAACCGCGCCGCTGCAAGCTTTGCCGGAGCATCACCCCTTGCAGGGATACCCATCATGGATAAAGATTATAGCCTGCTGCTCCCCCTATTCTGCCCTCCGGCAAAGCCGTAGCTAATGATTATATACGGAATGAATCTGCCTTGTTACAGTGTCATTGAAACGATTACAAGGAGGATAACCGCATGGCGCAATCTACATCATCATTCAAAAAAGAAACGGTGGGCGGCCGACTGTTCACCATCGTCAATACCACCCTGCTGGCACTCATTGCCCTGATCTGCCTTTTTCCCTTTATTAATGTTTTTGCCAGCTCCTTTGCTTCGACTCAGGAGGTTGTAGAGAAGACGTTCGTCTTGTTCCCTGCCACCTTTTCATTGGATGCTTACCGTTTTATCCTGTCTACCCCTACTATTTTTAGAGGCCTCGGCGTGTCTATCGGGGTCACGGCCGCCGGAACTGTATTTAGTATGATTCTTACCACACTGATGGCTTATGGCTTATCCCGCAAATATCTGGCAGGCAGAGATTTCATTAACTTCGTAGTGGTCTTCTCCATGCTGTTCAGCGGAGGAATGATTCCAACCTTTCTGGTGGTCAAAATGTTCGGACTGATCGACACCTACGGGTCCATGATTATCCCGTCAGCGGTCAACGCCTTCAATCTGATCATTATGCGCAACTTCTTCCAGGCGCTCCCGGAAGGGCTGGAGGAATCGGCCAAGATCGACGGCTCCAATGATTTTGGTGTACTCTTTAAAATCATGCTGCCGCTGGCGCTGCCTTCCATTGCTACCCTCTCCTTATTCTACGGAGTGGCCTATTGGAACACATATATGACTGCTGTCCTGTACATCAATGATTCGGTCAAGTGGCCGATTCAGGTGCTGCTGCGCCAGATTGTTATCGTGTCCAGCGGGATGCAGGGGGACAACGCCTCAGTGGATATTGTGCCGCCGGCCCAGACGATTAAAATGGCCGTGATCGTAGTCGCTACTGTGCCTATGCTGGCAGCCTACCCGTTTGTACAAAAGCACTTCACCAAAGGTGCCATGCTGGGAGCGGTCAAAGGCTGACCAGCCCGGGCTCAGAGGTATGACCTGAGTATATAAAAGCTTACCTTGCCGGATAAACCAAACAGCCAGCCCTCTTCACCGGGGGCTGGCTGTTTGCTGTCCGTGGGCCTTGTTATTTCTCCTGCTTCATCGCCCGGTAAGCTCCCGGGGTGACATGCTCCTTCTTGCGGAAGGAGCGGATGAAGTTCTGCGGATTATGATACTGGAGACGTTCGCCGATCTCTTTGACCGTCATATCGCTTTCTGCCAGCCATTTCTTGGCCGTCTCCAGCCGGTAGCCCATCAGATATTCGCTGAAGGTCATCCCGAACTCCTTCTTGAAGATACTGCTCAAGTAGTTCGGGCTGTAATGCAGGCGCTCGCCGATCAGCTCAAGCGACAGCTCCTGATCATATTCCGTCCGTACAATGCCCGCAATCTGGTCAGACAGGCCGCGGAACTGGCGGGTGGTCTTCTCCTTCATACAGGCCACCATCGGGTGAATAACCTCTTTCACCAGGATGCGTTCAATCTCTTCCGGATTGCGGATATCCAGCAGCCGGTGGTACAGGGCGTAATTATCCTGGGTCAGCAGCACCTCTACACCGATCAGCTGTTCCAGCTGAATCAGGTTGTTCACGAAGCGGATCAGGGTAACCTCGAAGTTGAGCGGGTTCTTGCTGTGCTTCATCATCTCCCCGAGCAGCGGATAGAGTGAACGGGATACCCGTTCTTCATCACCAAGCCGGATCGCATCGAACAGCTGCGATTCCAGCTCCGAAGGGTAATGCAGCAGCACCGGGCCTGAAATCACCTGCGAGATATCCTCATAAAAGATAATCGACTCCTTCCCCAGATTCAGCCGGTGATGCAGCGCCTGCTTGCTCATCTCGCAGGCTTCCCTGCTGCCGGTCAGGTCGGTGTAGAACCGGCTGATGCCGACGCTGACCGAGAGCTTGAGCAGGTCCCTCACGGTCTTGATGATCCGTTTGGCATCCTCCAGAACCTGCTTGCGGTTCTCCTGCTCGCTTGCACCCTCAAAGACCAGGATCGTTGCCTGCGTCTTGTCATTGAGCAGAATTGGAATCATTCTCCGCGTAGCCGGAACCAGCTCTTCCACCAGCTTGTTCACGGCAACAAGCAGCAGGTTCTTATCGTTGGCCTGCCGTTCCCCGTAATTATCGAGCTGGATCAGCATCGTGGCGAAATGCGTATGCTCCGTAAGCGAATACCCGAAGCGGGCCATATTATGCTCCAGCTCTTCCGCCGACATGCTGCCCCGGAACAGGTTCAGGATACACTGGGTTTCCAGCTGCGGCATTTCCTGCTCCAGCAGCCCCTCCAGACTCTCTTTCTCCGACAGGATCGTATCAATCGACGTAATAATCCAGTCAATCTCATCCTTGGGCGCGGGCTGGCCCTCCCCGGAGAGCTTCCGCTGGATCTTCTGGATACGCCTGGTGAAATGAAGCGCCGTGCTATAAGCTACAGCCACAATCAGCAGCGTAATTATCAGGATCATCATAATCAGGCCGAACCTTGTAGCCTTCAGCGCATCCGAGATCTCCTTCTGTTCCAGCAGCGTCACATAGATCCAATTGTTATAGGAAGACTTCGCGTAGATGGCTTTAATCTTCTGATGATTGGCCCTCTCCAGCGGCACAATGCCCGCCGGTCCGCCGGTACCTGCAAGCTTCGTAACCCGGCTGAGCTGTTCTCCGGTCAACAGATTCTCTCCCGATGCCGGGTCTGGTTCATAGAGTGTATCCCCTTGCCGGTTCAGCAGAAATACAGGCGTGTTGTCTTCCGTCTGCAGAGTACGCCGGAGCGACTGAAGTGAAATATCGGATAAAGCAATCGCCTGCTTCGTCTGGGAGAAGACCGGCAGGGTGTTCACAAAACGGATGCCTTTATCTGTCTTAATCCAGAAGAGCGACTGCTTTTGATTATCGATATAACTCTCGTACAGGCTCTTCCGGTCTTCGCCGTTTAAATAGGTAAGCCGCCCATTGGAGATCTGCCAATTTTGCTCCAGGCTGATCAGTGAATACTCCACACCGTCCATCCCCAGGGAGGCAATATAATTCAGCTGTGTGTTGACATTGCGGTATGCCTGAAAGTCTGATTCAGTAATCGGATTCCGGATGACTTCGCTGAAGGAATTCGTAGTGCTGTACGTATTGAAGGCATATTCAATGGTTTCAATTTTTTGTTCAAGCGTATTCTTAATCTGGTTAATCAGGCTCTTCTTGCCGTCTGCGACCCGCTCGATAACAGAATGGTTGGTTGTCATATAAATATAGCTGCCGAAGCTGATGACCAGGCCGATGCCAAGCACCAGAATCGGAATGAAAATCTTATAAAACATCCTGCCCTTTTTCATAGATAGGCTCCTTCAAATATGTAATCATTTTCAATTATAGCGCTTTCATATCTTGAATTCCAAGAAATTTTAACGTGTGCATTTTCTCTTCTGCAACTAGCCGAGTGTACACCTCTCAAGGCTGGATTCATTCGCAGGCAACACAAACAGGCCCGCCGGAAGCCTCCGGGAACCTTGGATTAACGCCTTCTACCATGACAACCTATGAATACGCTTGGACGCCCGGCAGCAGCTGCAGTCTCAGAGCCAATCCTCTGTAAGCAGCTTCCGCAATACCTCCACCTGATCCTTGCCGATCCGGGCCGCGATCTCCGACTCAATATCCTGCTTGATCTCCAGCATACTCCTGCACACCTCAGCCCCCCGCGGAGTAAGCACGATATGCTTGTCCCGGCTGTTCCCCTCTACAATCGCCGTGTCCACATACCCTCCAGCCAGCAGATTGTTGATCGTTTTCTGCGTCCCCTGGCGGGAAATGCTGATCAGCCTGCTAATCTCCGAAATGGACAGCATGACGTGCAGCTCAAGCATTGCAAGAATATGTGTTTCGGTCTTATTGAGCTTCTCCCCGCTCGCCATATTCACCCTGTCCCGCAGAACCTTGTGCTTCTCGCTGATTAAATCGACCAGGTTCAAACCAAGGATATACTCTTTCATCAAAATGTCCTCCAATATATACATGCAATTTGGCGTTAGCGTGAAATCATTAACGATATAAGCTGGACTTAAGCAGCTAAAGCAGAACCGGAGCTTAGGATGCTAACTAAGGCTGAACTTAAGGGGCTAATTAAAATCTTGCACAAAATACAACAATCCCCTCTTAATATCGGGTGTAGTCGGAAATTGTTGTATAAAAGGCAGCATTCCTCCCTTATTCAAGCGGCTAAGCAGGGAAATTCTTGTATTTCATACAACAATCCTTACGAATCTGCCATTATCCATAGGTCCAAGTTGCACTACGTACAACATTTACGCCTATCTTTACAAGTGAACTTAAGTCGCTCGTATAGCCAGCTACAGACCCATCCGGTTAACCCTTGCTGCCCACCCGCCTGCCCGCTTGTTCGCTTGTCCGTTTGTTTGCCTGTCCGCTTATCCGCCTGCCCGACCGTAATATGCAATGCTTGTTCCGTCCCCTATTAACCAGTTACTTGTATAAGATGCACTTAAGATTTGAACTTGAAGTTTAGTCGTCACTGCGGTGAACATTTGGACTTCCGGCCGCGAACACCAGATTTCTTGATCTAATCCGCTGTTCGCAGCCCAAATCCGTTGACAAAGGCGATCGCTATCGCTCCTACAGTTCCAAATTTCTCCTTCGCTTCTTTTCGCTTTTCGTTAGTTTCTTTAGTGATTTTATCCAGATCGATAATTGTCAACTAGGTTGACAATATCCACACCCCCTGCTACTATAAGTGAGGTTTGAAAAACTTATATTTAAGGGAGTTTGAGAAATGGGCAGCAATAAAAAAGAAGCTTTAATTTTCACCAGCCTCATGTGCTTTTTCATGGTCGTTTTCATGTCTTTTTATAATGTAATCATCTCTAACGGATTCAATAACAGACTGTTCGCCGATGTGGCGATTGGTCTGCTGCCGGCACTTGCCGTTGCCTTGTTCTGCGATATTATTATAGTCAGTAAAATCGCCAAAGGCCTGGCCTTCAAAATCGTGAAGCCTTCCGCCCCGATGATCCGGAAAGTACTGACGATCTCGTGCTTCATGGTCTGCGGAATGGTTATCCTCATGTCTCTATATGGCACACTAGCACACTTCGGATTCGGGGACAACTTTTTCCGTCATTACTTCTCTGTCCTGGGACTCAACTTCATCTGTGCCTTGCCGCTGCAGCTGATTGTTGTCGGTCCGCTGACCCGTTTCCTGTTCACCCGGATGTTTCCGGCTCCGGCTGCAGCACATAGCGCCTGACATTTGCTTGATTTAACCAGTCTGCGGGTAATAATGGATATCTTTCACAACTGGATTGAATCAGCCAATAGAAAGGATGTTGTGCCATGCTCAGCCGAAAGGATGGTATCTCTCTTCTCCTACTAGTCGTGGCTCTTGTACTGATTAACTGGTTTGGCCGTTCACTCGATGCCCGGTTCTGGACGTATTTCACTCTGTTCGCCAATTGTATTCTCGTTCAGGGTGTATTCATTACACTCACGAATGTGTTCAAGGCGAGACTGAACCGCAAAGCTTCCAAAGGGCTCATTCTGTTGTCGCTCCTCACAGGTCTGATTTCATTCGTAATTATCTTCTCTTCTGCTATGGATCTGGTGAACCAGATCTTCCTTGTCATCATCCAGATGCTGATCACTTATGCGGAGGCCATATTGCTCCGGCGGGAATTCAGGGCAGATGAAGGCCGGAAAATCTAAGCTTGGCTGCCGCTATCCGGTGGCGCAAATAAAGGGTGTTCCACAAGCTATTTCCCAGCTGGTGGAACACCCTTATCAGGTTTAACTCTTCCGCTTCATTGTTCGCAAGCTCCAGCCGCAGCTCCAGCGCCGAATCCTTGCTGCTGACATTCTGGCGTTCACCTGGAGTCAACAGCATATCCGGCATAGCCTTAGTTTCCCCCGAAATACCGGTCCAGCTCAGCTACAGGCTGCTGGCGGATCAACATGCGGCCTTCTGCCGCATCATGCAGCGTCAGTACCCGCGGAATCGTCATCGCTCCGCGCTAGCCCTGGCTTGGAATATGATTGGCATACCGCCAGTTGCTCATCCAGCCGATGAGGATTCTCCGCCCGTCCGCAGCCGGAATGTCGGAGAAGCTGACCCCCGCGTAGTTATCCTTGCCATAATCCAGCCAGCGGATGTCGCTGTGCTCGGGCGTGAACACGGAGCCGTCGAACTCACCGACGAAATATTGCGTCCGCGAGCCGTATCTCTGCCCGCTGTCATCACCGATACTGACCAGCAGCACCCACTTGCTGTCTCCTGTCCCTTCAACCGGGAGCTGGAACAGGTCCGGGTATTCCCATACCGCATCATGAGAGCCTGCACCGTCACCGAATTCGCTTTCCAGACGCCACTCCCGCAGATTCGGGGAGGAGTAGAACGTAATCGTCTGATCCGTCGCCAGCACCATAATCCATTTTCCGTGAGCTTCGGACCAGAATACCTTCGGGTCACGAAAATCCGCCGTGGAAGGATGAGTCAGCACCGGGTTGCCTGCATACTTGATCCAGGTCCGGCCGTTGTCATGGCTGTAGGCCAGGCTCTGTCTCTGCACGGCAGGCGACGTTTCCGCCTTCATCTGCGCCAATGACTTCATCGCGATCCGTGTGATGAAATCGCTTAAGAACAGAGAAATCAAGGTGCCGGAAGTGGTTGCGGTCTACGGCTTCGACGATGCCTCGGAATCCCGGATCATCGAACCCCATCTGACGACGGTACATATTTACAGCACATATGGGGATTGTCTCTGCCGAGATGCTGCTCTCCAGAATCAAGGACCCTGCCAAGCCCTATCAGGTGTCGCATGTCGCCACCGATGTTGTATTCAGAGACTCCACCCCCGTTCCGAACTAATTCTGCTGGAGGTGATTTTACAGTTAAACCATATAGTACAGTGCTTTGCGTGGGCGAGTTGCTCACTGATTTCTTTTGCACCGATGTGGATGTCAGCCTGACCGAAGGCAGGCACTTCTCCAAGCAGGCCGGCGGGGCACCGGCGAACGTAAGTGCAGCCATTGCCCGGCTTGGCGGCCAATCCGCCTTCCTCGCAAAGTCGGAGCCAATCCCTTCGGCCTCTTCCTGAAGCAGACGCTGGAGGAGTAGAAGGTTGACACCTCGATGCTGCTGCTCGACGCCGCAACGCCGACTACCCTGGCCTTCGTCTCACTCGCGGCGAATGGAGAACGCGATTTCGTATTTGACCGCGGCGCCGACCGGCTGCTGAGCCTGGAAGAGCTGGACCGGGCAGCCATCCGTGAGGCGGCCATGCTTCATTTCGGCTCGGCGACAGCCCTGCTGGCCGAGCCCTTCCGCGAAGTTTATGTGACGCTCATGGATGAAGCGAAGGCGAATGGGCAATATATCTCCTTCGACCCCAACTACCGGGGTGACCTGTGGAACGGACGGCAGGAGGAATTCATCCCGCTGTCCAGAGCAGGTATCTCCAAGGCCGATCCGGTGAAGGTCAGCGACGAGGATCTGCAGATTATTACGGGCGAAGCGGACCGCGATGCCGCCCTTGATCTGCTGCATGAATGGGGAGCCGGGGCAGTAGCCGTCACTCTGGGCAAAGACGGCACCCTGATCTCCTCCCCGGATTCCCGTATGCTGATTCCGAGCAGCTCCGTGAAATCCATTGATTCTACCGGAGCCGGAGACGCGTTCGTCTGAGCCCTGCTCGGCCAGATCATCCAGCTGGCACATCCGGCTGAGTTCACCCGGAGCGCGGAGCTGTAGCAGACGTTCGTGACCTTCGCCAATCAGGTAGGCGCAATAGTCTGTACCAAGGTTGGTTGGGGCCATCGCCGCGCTTGCCTAGGCAAGGCGAGGTCCGGGAGTTTGTGCGGCAGGCGGCGCTGTAGAGAGGCTCTCCATTGCGGGCTGACGGAGTGTGGCTATAAGCCGGTTCTGGGTATCAGGTCCTGATACCCGAGCAGTACAAAGATGCCTCATAAGCGCCCATGGTAAGGGAGCCTATGAGGCATCTTTTTTGCTTTGACGCTAAGAACCCAATCATTACCTGCTCTTTTCATCACAGACACCTTAGCCTAGTCGTAATATGATAAGCAAAATATCATACGACTGAAGGAGCAGCTTGTGCATGAACACGAAACACGAATTCGATAATCTCATGGCATTTGCCAAGGACTTAATCAATGAGAATCTCGGCTTTTATTATGATATAAATTACGGCTACTTCCAGCCGGAGACCCACCCGATTGTAGACTTCATACGGCTCATCGGCAGGCGGATTCAGAGCCAGCTGATGCTGATGCCCGCACTCTACGGTGAGATCGACCAGATGGAGCGGATTTTCTCGGACAACCTGTTCTTTGATGAGTGGGCAGAGGTTACCCTGGACGGAAAGAGCTTCCACTTCCTGATGAGACAGATTGACAACAGCAGCAGGATCATTCACCTGGCGCACGATCTGGTCTTCCCCTCCCCCTGGATTCCCCGGAAACTGCGCGACAGTCTGATCCGCATAGGGGAAGGTACCCTGAACGGCAGCTGGAGACAGGATATCGGCCATGAAGTCACACTTTGGCTTCCAATGGGTATCTCCTTTGTAGAAGGCTCCGGGCACCATTCGGTGACGGCGGGGATCATCAAGGGCGAAGGGGAACTCTACCCTACCTCGGTGTATGACATCAGCCCCATCTATGATCATGTGTATACCGACGGCAAATATTATTACAGAACGCATGACCATTCCGTAATCTCCGAGGTTCATTTCGCAGAGTGTGCCGCTATCTTCGAAATCGGCCGGATTATGGCGGCGCAGAAGATTATTTTCTGAGTCCTGCGCGGCAATTTACAAGGGCTGTGCTAAGCGCCATGAATGGGCTGCTTGGCACGGCCCTTTGTTTTTGTAGAGGGACGCCCTGCTTCCGGCGGAATTAGAGGGATTTATCCCTCTCGTTTGCTCATCCGGCCGACTTTCGGCACATTCAAGAGCACTTCTGCTCTTCATTTCCTCTTCCCGCCATTCAAGAGCACTTCTGCTCTTCATTTCCTCTTCCCGCTCACTTACGGCGGATTCAAGAGCACTTCTGCTCTTCATTTGCTCGTCCCGCCTACTTTTGAGACTAACCTCTACAATTTTCTCCATAAGCACGAAGAGCTGCTCCTATGCAGTTTTCTCTGCACAAAGGACAGCTCTTGTATTGCTGCTCTTGCTCCTACTCTCCACTTTCCACCCCGGAGACAAAATGTTGTATAAATTACAGCTTCGAGCCAGCGAAACCCGGGTGCGCAGGCGGATTGTTGTATGAAATACAGGAATTCCCCCGCGAATCCGCTTAACAAACGGGGATTGCTGCATTTAATACAACAATTTTCGATTATGGTCGGTATGACGCGGGAAATGTTGTATTTGATGCAGGAATACAGTTATTTTGTCACTTTGTCGCTTTGTCACTTGTCACTTTGCCGCTTTGTCACTTGTCACTTTGCCGCTTTGTCGCTTTGTCACTTGTCACTTTGCCGCTTTGCCGCTTTGTCACTTGTTACTTTGTTCTGCGCCGCCCCTACCTCTCCCGGCCCAGCGCGCCGCCAGGACGGCAGCTGCTTCCCCTTACGTCGTAGCCCGCTTCACCAGCTGAAACTCCAGCTGCTGCTGCTCCGCTTCCGTGCCTTTGAGCCTGCCGAGAATCAGCTGAAAGGCATTCTGTGCCTGTGCGGCAATCGGATTATAGATGGAGGTAATCCCCAGCGTATGAGCCAGCTCGGTATTATCGAATCCGACAACCGCCAGCTCTTCCGGCACCTTCACACCCATCCTCCGGGCCTCGTTCAGCACACCAGCCGCCACCAGATCATTAGCGCACAGAATGACATTCGGTCGTTCGCCCGGATTCAGCAGCAGCTCGCGGACCAGCTGTTCCCCCTGGCGGATAGAATAGATGCCGGTAGGCGACCAGTCTGGCTGAACAGCCAGTGCGTATTTCCGGACAATGTCCTGATACGCCTGCATCCGCCCGGAGGTGTTCATGCTGGTCGGCCTGCCAAATGCATTGGCGATCCGCGTGTATCCCCGGGCGATCACATGCTCCAGCCCCAGCATATATCCGTCATACTGGTTCATGGCGACACTCTGAATCTCCGGACGCTCCATCCGCTGCCAGGACACAATCGGCCCGTATTTGCCATAGGAGCTGAGGAGCTCCAGATCGTTGACACAGGTGCTGATGACCAGCGCATCGACTCTTTTCCGCCGCATATCCTCGAAGGCCTGCAGCTCTTTGGCCGGATCACCTCCGGAAGTATAAATGATCGTCTGGTAGCCGTACTGGCTGGCGGTCTCAACGAAGCTGTTCAGAAACGGCAGCATCACTTCGTTGATCCCTTCCGTAACCATACCGATCTGCTCCGTCTGCCCTTTGGACAAGGAAATAGCATTGCCGTTCGGCACGTAATCCAGCTCTTCCATGATCTTCATGATGGTATCCCGCGTCGCCTGGCTCACATGGGGGGAATGATTCAGCACCCGCGAGACGGTGGCTTTGGAGAATCCCGACAGCTTGGCAATTTGATCAAGATTCGACATGAGGCTTCTCCTTATATAAATTGTTATCTCCCAAAAAAATACTTGACATGTAACGCGTTTCAACATTTAGCATTCCATTATAGGACATATTATTAGCTTACCATATCTGAATCCATAACTATAAAAAGGCGGGATATTGCATGAGTATTAAGTTTCCTGAAGGCTTTCTGTGGGGCGGCGCTGTAGCTGCCAACCAGCTTGAAGGCGCATATAATGAGGACGGCAAAGGCTGGTCGACCCAGGACGTCGCTCCGCAAGGGATCAAAGGTCCGATTACTGAAGTTCCAACTGAGGATAATATGAAGCTCGTCGGAATCGACTTTTACCACCGGTACAAAGAGGATGTGAAGCTTTTTGCCGAAATGGGCTTCAAAGTCTTCCGTACCTCCATTGCCTGGTCGCGGATTTTCCCGAACGGTGATGAGCTGGAGCCTAATGAGCAAGGCCTGCAGTTCTATGATGATCTGTTCGACGAACTGCATAAATACGGCATTGAGCCGCTCGTTACCCTCTCCCACTATGAGACGCCGCTGCATTTGTCCAAACAGTATAACGGCTGGGTTAACCGCGATTTAGTCGGCTTCTACGAACGGTATGCTAGAACGGTATTCACCCGCTACAAGAACAAAGTGAAATATTGGCTGACCTTTAACGAGATCAACTCCATTCTGCATGAACCGTTCATGAGCGGTGGTATTTACACGCCAAAGGAGCAGCTCAGTAAGCAGGATCTGTACCAGGCAATCCATCACGAGCTGGTAGCCAGTGCGCTGGCCGTGAAAATCAGTCATGAGATCAACCCGCAGGCCCAGATCGGCTGTATGATCCTTAGTATGCCGACTTATCCGCTCACTCCGAACCCGGATGATGTAATCGCAGCGATGAAGTCGGAGCATATGAATTATTTCTTCGGGGATGTTCATGCGAGAGGCGTATATCCGGGCTATATGAAGCGTTACTTCAGAGAGAACGGCATTGAAATCCATATGGAGCCTGGCGATGCCGAGATTCTGAAGCACACGGTAGACTTCATCTCCTTCAGCTATTATGTGAGCATCTGTGAGACGGGAGACGAGAATAAGCGCAACCAGACCGAAGGCAACCTGTTCAGCGGTGCAGCCAATCCTTACCTGAAGGCTTCCGAATGGGGATGGCAGATTGACCCGCAGGGTCTGCGTTATGTGCTGAACATGTTCCATGACCGTTACCAGAAGCCGTTGTTTATCGTCGAAAATGGTCTCGGCGCCAAGGACGAGCTGATCACCGGCGAAGACGGCATACCGACCGTCAATGACGACTACCGGATTGGGTATTTGAATGACCACCTGGTGCAGGTGGGCGAAGCAATTGAGGACGGCGTAGATGTCATGGGCTACACCTCATGGGGCTGTATTGACCTGGTCAGCGCTTCAACCGCACAGCTCAGCAAACGTTACGGCTTCATTTATGTAGACCGCCACGACGACAATACCGGCACACTTGAGCGCTACCGCAAGAAATCCTTCCACTGGTATAAGGACGTTATTGCGTCCAATGGAGAGAGCTTGCAGCGTTAAGCTCTTCTTTCCCACAAAAGGCAGCCATTCCGGCTGTCTTTTTGGTTAGAATAGGCTAACCGTATGGTAATTTCCATACGGTTAGCCTATTTTCATTGTTGAGCATAATCGCCTCCGGCCCTTCGTTATCTGTTTCTATAAAGAACACCGAAGATGTGTTTATCATCGCGTATTTTAGCTGCGGGAAGACAGCCGCACTCTTTATGACCTGGAAGTTAGTGAGTAGGACTGAGATTCCGTTATTTGAGCAAAATCGGCGAAATCACTGGTCAATCGGACACAGAATCCCTTATATGCCCCGTCATACCTTCTTTCGAGTTCAAATGAACAAGATAACGGAATCTCAGTCCGCTTCATCCAATATTGTAGGGTTTTTCGGAAAATAGAGGCTTCTCAGTTCGCTCCGCTCTTTAGATAACGTCAGCCTAACACCATTCCGCTTACTACAGGATATTCTCGCAGTAGAGACATCTGTTTCCAACACACATCCCCCCTAATAAGTGGAATTTTGGACACTTGATTTTATATAACTTCAACATGAAGGACTTTGCTTCCGCTGGCGGCTGCGCCACGCTGATCCCGGACGCGCAGAAGAGGATACCCATTCACTGTATTCGCGTCTGAAGTCGCTTCAGGAATGGAAGCCGGGGGCTTATCGTGATGCTGACGGTTTCAGTGTGATGCTGACCCACTTCCTTAAGGAAGCGGCAGCCGGAGAACCATCGGAGCTGGGATTGCAGTTGCTGCTAATCCGGCTGCTTGAGCGTCTGTGCCTGCTGCGGCAGACACTGGAGGGGCATACCGAAACCCCGGCAATCGGCTCTGAACCGCTGGTGCGTAAGGTGGAGATTTACCTGGAGGATTTCCAGGGAGACCGGCTGAACGTGGGAGAACTCACGGCATCGTTCCATATGAGCTATGGCCACTTATCCCGCGAGTACAAGAAGCTGACAGGGCATACGCTGGTCAGACGGATGAATAAGATCCGGCTGGAAAAAGCCTGGGAGCTCCTCCTCCCCGGCTCGAATATTTCGGAAGTAGCGGAACAGGCAGGCTTTGCCGACCTGAGCTACTTCAGTAAAGCTTTCAAAAAAAGCTACGGCCAAGCCCCGCAAAGCTACCGAAAGGCACATTCCACGAGCTCCGGGTAGAACACATGTTTGCACTTTCTTCCAACCCTGCCAATGGCAGCCGGACCATGCTTGGCATCCCGTCCGCTGCCGTATAGGCCGGAACAACGCCGGCAGCTCCTCTTGCCGTTCCAGTATAAGACGAGCAGCCGCAGGCCGTCTCTTCCTGCCCTTTCCTTCCCTCTCCCCTCCGGAGCTAAACTGAGTTGTTAATTGGAACTATATAGTCTAGTGAAGAAGGAGTAGCGGAGGGGAAATTTGGAACTGTAGGAGCGTTAGCGTCCGCCTTTATGTTTGGATTTCTACCGCGATCAGCGGTCTAGATCAGGAAATCCAAACATAACAATATAGTCTAGTGAAGAAGGAGTAGCGGAGGGGAAATTTGGAACTGTAGGAGCGTTAGCGTCCGCCTTTATGTTTGGATTTCTACCGCGATCAGCGGTCTAGATCAGGAAATCCAAACATAACAGCGGCCGGAAGTCCAAATGTTCACCGCAGGTACGTCAGATTCTTCACCCTAAGAACTTTAGTTCAATCTATAAGCTCTGTTACAGCTCCTTTACCATTTTGCAACTAATTGCCAGAAAGGTTGGGATATACTAGGCACAGATGAATCATAAGGAGAGTAACTGGATGAACAAATTCATACCCGGCCTGAGCGGCCTTCTATTCTTAAGTATAATCACCTCCGGCTGCGGCACCCTGAAGGCGCCAAGTGATCTGCTTCAGGCCCCGGCACAGGGCAATGCCGATGGCACATTAACCGGTATCGTGAAATTATATCTTCCCGCCAATTCGCATTTAACAGTGCCTGTCCATTCCGAATCCGGCAGCGCCATTCAATTACAGGATCTCGATAAGGACGGGCAGGATGAGCTGCTGGCCTTCTATAAGACAGACCAGACCGATTATGAAATCAATACCCTCCTGCTCTCGCAAAAGGACGGGAAGTGGAGTAAACTCGCCACTCTGACCGGGATAGGCAGCGAGCTGGATTACGTGGCGTTCACCGATGTTACCGCTGATGGAGCAGAGGATCTGCTGCTTGGATATAGCGGCGGGGAAGGACTAAGTAAAGAGTTATCTGTCCACAGTCTGAACAGCGGCAAATTATCCGAGATTCTCAAGCAGCCCTATGATCAGGTAGTGGTTGGGGATCTGACCGGGGAAGGACAAACCGATATTGCTGTACTCCAGGGAACCTATATTACAGATACACAACCCGAGACGCACCTTCAGCTGCTCCGGCTCCAGGGCGGTACGCTGCAGACCTTGTCCGATCAGAAGCTTGACGGGAACGTAATTGGGGCCCAGTTCGCCAAGGCATCCCCTACCCGAAGTGCCTTATTCATCGATGCCGCAGTGGGTGCGCACTCCTCCTACACTTCGCTGCTTACTTGGGAAAATAGTAAATTTACTGATATACTGGCATCAGATGATTATCAGCGTACTGCGCTTGCCGGCAGCAAGGACCTTGTACTCACGCCGCTGGCACCGGCGCCTGACGGAATGCTCGGCAGCAATAACTTGGCCATCAAGGATTACCCTCTGGCCAGCACAGATATTAACGGTGACGGGATTGTCGAGATTGGCTTTCTCGTACCGCCTGCGGGCACCGAGAGTTACGCCCCTCTGGCCACTCCGTTCATCACCAAGTATTATCAATGGGATGGCGGAACCGGCCTGAAGTTCGTGGAAGAACAGTTTGACCGCTGGGGCTTCAACTTCCATATTCCTAAGGACTGGGCTGGCCGTACGATTCTGGAGACACTGGGAGAGTCACCGGCGCCATGGGAGAATATCCGCTTCAGCTACAAGAATGCCGAATCTGCCCGGCAGGCCCCGCTGCTTGAGCTTCGCCTGCTGGCCAAGAAGGACTGGGCTGCAGCAGAGACTAAGCTGAAGTCAGAGAATAGAGAATATAAGCTGCTGTATGAGCTGCAGAATACCAATGATGATACGGCGCCAACGGTGTTCATTGCGGTCATGCCCGCTGCCGGTGCAGCAGCCAAGCTGCAGGGTGCTTCCCTTCAGGAGTATAATCAGCTGAAGCTGACCCTCGAGGAAGCAGTGCAGCTGGCCGGCACGCCGCAGAAGCCCCGGCAATAATAAGGAGGCTGTTCATGAAAGTGCTGATACTGGAAGATGAGAAGCCGATCCGGGATCTTCTGTGTGTGAATCTTAAGCGTGCAGACTTCGAGGTCGCTGAAGCTTCTACCGGTGAAGAGGCCCTGAGGATTGCCGGGGACCGGAAGGATTTTGACATTGCTATACTGGACCTGATGCTTCCAGGCATGAGCGGCTTCGAGGTATGCACCCGCCTCCGGGGACAGTTCCCCCGGCTAGGAATCATTATGCTCACAGCCAAAAGCCAGGAAGTAGACAAGGTCATGGGCCTCGAAGCCGGTGCAGACGACTACGTGGTCAAGCCGTTCAGTCCGGTTGAGCTGGTCGCGCGGGTGCGCTCCCTGTACCGCCGGATGTATCCGGGAGAAGCTCTGCCGCAGGAGAACAACCTGGAGCTTCCGCCTTTTACCCTTCTGCTGGATGAACGGAAATTACTGAAGAACGGGCAGGATATCCCGCTGACCCCGACCGAATTCATGATCGTCAAGCTGCTGTTGGAGCAGCCGAACAAGGCGATGAACCGGGACGATATTCTGACAGCCGTGTGGGGACAGTATTTCATGGGAGACCTTAAGATTGTAGATGTGAATATCAGCCGAATCCGCCAAAAAATCGGGCAGGAGTCCTCCGGGCCGCAGTTCCTCGAAACGGTGTGGGGATTCGGCTATATATGGAGGGGCTAACTTTGCTAAAGGGAATCAGGTCCAGGCTTATCGTCTATATTACCCTTATGCTGCTCCTGATCGTCCTGCTGCTGGAGGGAGTTTTCATTGCTGCCGTCCACTACTACTATCTGGGCAGCGCGATGGAAACGTTGAATTCCCGGGCCGCTACTTCAGCGACTTTTTTCAACAAGTATCTGGAGGGTTATACCCTGAGTGAACGGGCACGTTATATTCTGGAGAATCTCTCTCCTGAAGAGAGCAGTAAGGTGGAAGTGCTGAGTCCGGCCGGGAATGTCATTATTAATTCCTTCGGCTTCTCAAGTCAGGAGAAGGTGAATACCCCTGATGTGAGAGCAGCGCTGACCAGCGGCAAAGGAAGCTTCCAGAGTCTTAAGCCGTTACAGGGTGAGCGGATCATAGCCGTCTCGATTGCACTTAAGGAATCCGGAAGTACGATTGGCGTGCTGCGTTACTCTGTTTCTGCGGAGCCTTTATATGCCGTTATTATGAGAATTGTGCTGAATGCAGCTGCAGTCGGCCTGCTGGTAATTGGATTCGGGTTCGTGATGAGTCTGCTGATCGCCAAAAGAATCGTGGGTCCGATCCAGCAGCTAACCGGGGTTGCGAAGGAAATGGCCACCGGCAATTTCACCGTACGGGCGGCCAAACCATATGATGATGAGGTCGGTACGCTCGCAGTTACACTGAATTATATGTCCGAGGAAATTCTCAAAAGCGAGAAGATCAAATATGATTTCATCTCCTCTGTCACTCATGAGCTGCGCACTCCGCTTACTTCGATCAAAGGCTGGGGGGAAACACTGCTGGTAGGTGATTTATCGGATAAACAAGAGACCCTGCAGGGTCTTGAGGTCATGACCGGGGAGACCGACAGGCTCATCGGCCTGGTCGAGGATCTGCTGGACTTCTCCAAATTCCAGGCTGGTGAGATCAAGATCGTACGCCAGCCTTATGATCTCAGGGGACTGCTTGAGGATCTGCTGCTGCAGTTCAGATACCGGGGGCAGACCAAACAGATCCGCCTCTATGCCGAGCTTCCTGATCAGCCCCTGCCGGTAGACGGTGATTTCAACCGCCTGAAGCAGGTTTTTGTCAATTTGCTGGACAACGCCTTCAAATTCACTCCTGCCCAGGGAGCCATCCGCCTTACAGCAGTGTTAAACGGGGAGCTCATCATCATCACCGTAGCCGACAACGGCGAAGGCATCGAGGCCGCAGACCTGGCACAGCTCGGCACGAAATTCTTCAAAGGACGGTCCCGCCAGTCCGGAAGCGGCCTGGGCCTGGCCATCTGCAAGGAGATCATAGAGCTGCATGACGGGCGGCTGCGGATCGAAAGTGAATTCACCAAGGGTACCTCCGTGATCGTGGAGCTGCCGCTTTACCGGCTGGAGCAGCCTCTTTCTCCGCCGGTGTATCTATGAGCTTAGACCTCCCCGTGCGCAGGAATGCTAGCTGGATATTCAGCCTTTATTTTCCTGCCCCGGCTATTTCAATTACAGGCTGCGTCTCAATCGAGACATTCCCTGCCACGGCTCTGGAGATCATACAGGACTCTTCTGCCATATGTGCCAGCCGCTCTGCCTTCTTCAGCTGGGCCGCTGTCGCATCTGCCTGGAGCACCAACCGCGGTTTGTGCACGATCCGTTCGTACGTAAATACATTATTCGTGACATCTACCGTCGCCTCTGACTCCAGTGTCAGTTCCTGTGGTACAATATCTGAACGCTCGAGCATCGCTGCCAGCGTAATCAAATAACAGGTCGAGGCTGCCCCCAGCAGCATTTCGTCAGGATTCGTTCCGGTTCCCGGACCGCCCATCTCCTGCGGAATCGAGATTACCGTCTTTAACCCGCCTGCTTCGATATGACCCTCACTGTTACGTCCGCCGTTCCATACTGCCTTCAGGTGAAAAGGATGCTTCATCTCCCTCAATCCTCTCTTGTTCATTTCGAATACTTATACATTCTTCTCAAGCACTCCCGCCTCGCCGGAGCAGGCCCTGTACAGCTTTTGGGCTAAATGCGTCCAATCCGCCGGTTCTCCAGCCGTTGATCTGCCTGTTTGTATACATGGTAGGTCATCTCCGTCAGATTCACGATTCCAAGAGACCTTTCTTCCAGCACAGCGTAGGTGTTGGACCCCATATCACAATTCATACGGGCACCGTCAAAATATATCCGTTCCACCGGCGTATGCCCATGAATCACCGGCCTGCCGTTCGTTAATGTAAGCAGCTCTTCCCGCGGCTGCCGGTAGAACTCATATTCCGTCATCCACAGTATCTCCCGGCTCTGCTGCTCCAGGGGCTCCACTGTACAAAGTCCGGCATGTGTATACACAAATTCTTCATCTGCATAATACAGGGGCAAGGAGTAAGCCCATTCCATATGCGCCTGCCGCTCCTTCTGATCGGGAAAAGCCCGGGCAAAGCTCTCCAGCGTGTCATGCCCGCCATGGCTCAGCCAGAGCCTGTCACCGTTTTTAATGTAATCGCCCATCATTTCTTCATGATTGCCGATGAGCGCGTGAACCTGGCCGGGATGCCGCTCCGTGAGTTCTTTAATATATTTTACTACACCTGCCGAATCTTTCCCCCTGTTAATCATATCCCCGCCAAAGACCAGCTGATCCCGTTTCAAGTCAGCCCCGGCATGCCCGAGCAGGAGCTCTAACCCCTCTTTGTCGCCATGGATATCTGTTATGAAGAATTTGCGCATGATACCCCTACTTTCTGCTGAATCCAGTCTACCTCATTAACAGATATAATGCATGGGTCAGAGCTATCCCCAACACAATAAGTAAGGAGATTAATATTTATATAGCTTAATTATTAATTAGATGAGCGGAGCGCGGCAGACTCCTGCATTAATCCCCAAGCTGTTATAGTGCTGTTTGATGTTAATAATCGCATGCCCGCTTATGACCCGTGATACCAGATCCTCGACCGGTTTAGCGTCAACCTGTTTATGCTGAAGCAGCTGTTCGACGGTATGTTTAATTTCCTGCGGATATATATTACCAGCCACACTTGAGAGACCCTTACATCCGCCTGTGACGAAATTGTCCACCAGCTTGACATCTCCTGCAGCAAACATGATGAAATAATCCGGGTAAGTTAGCGGCAGATGACGCTGCAAATCACCTGTTTCTTTATAGCCAACGATGTTGGGGTACCGGTTAATTAACGAATGAAGCGAGTCTGGAGTCAAATCGAACCCGGTCCGGCCGGGATTATTATACAGGGCCACCTGCTTGGTCGTATGGCTAAGCAGCTCTTCCACATAAGCAACTGCCTGCTGCTGCGTGGGCCGGATATACGGAGGGAACCCGATCAGAATTACATCAATTACGGAGGCCTCCAGCGCCTTGACCAGACGTACCGTATCCCGTGTTCTTATAGCGGAAGCCCCGAAGACAAGCTCAATATCCTGAAAGCGCTGCTGGTCAAAATATTCAATGATCTGCAGTCTCTCCTCTATGCTCATGGAATGCTGCTCACCGGTACTTCCTGAGACAAGCAGTGATTCTATACCGTTCTGCTTTTGATACTCTACAATGGCCTTAAATTCGTCAACATTTAAGCTTTCATCCTCCCGGAAAGGAGTCGGTATAGCGACATTTAAATTTTTCATCGTATATTCCTTTCTATGGCGAGCCAGGGCAGCTAGGATCTGGACAGGAATTTGTCTTCCATTGCATCGAGGAGCGTGAACATCAGTTCATTGGATGCTTTTACTTTCTCAAGCTGATTCACCATCTCAGACTGCGCTTGAACATACTCCTCCCGCTCCAGCTGCTCGGCACAGTTCCCGATGATTTTCCGGATGCTGAGGTCATTAACCTCCAGATGAAACTGCAGGCCGGCTACATAATCCTCATATTCAAAACACTGATTGGCACAGCCCAAGCTGAACGCCAGCCTCTTGGCTCCGGCGGGTAGGCTGAAGGTATCTCCATGCCAGTGAAACGGTACAAACTGCTCCGGGAACGCTTTGAAGAAGGTAGACGTCTTGGCATCCCCGGTCAATCTCACTGGGAACCAGCCGATCTCGTTCCACTTGTTTTTATAGACTTCACCGCCGATTTGTTCGGCAATCAGCTGGGCTCCCAGACAGATTCCAAGCGTCAGCTTGCGCGAGCGGATGGCTGCGTCAATAAAAGCTTTCTCCCCCTTCAGCCAGGGGATCATTTCCTCATCATAGACTCCCATCGGTCCGCCCATGATTACGAGCATATCAAACTCATCAATAGATGGCAGAGCCTGTGCTTCATACATTAAGGTTGTTGTAAGCACATACCCTCTGTTCCCGGCCCAGACTGCAATTTCCTCCGGCGCTTCAAAAGGGACATGCTGCAGGCAATGAATTCTCATCTCTCCACCTCATTCAATTAATTTTCTATGACCTACACTCACACCATCTTCCTCTAATGTAAGTATGTTCTGCGTTGCCTGGTGGAGTCCTCCCTAAATAATAAACAATCCTATGTTTTTTCCTGCCCCAAAGTACAAAAAAGTCCTGACGAATCAAGGGCTGCTTGATCACCAGGACTGTCTTTCCTGTAGCAAAAGGTATGGCTTTCTTTTATTTTTCTTTTACGGCAGGTTCATAGATCAGACAGCGCAGCATCTTACTCGGATAGCGGAACTCCGCATTATATTTGCTGCCGTCTTCTAATAACACATCCACTGCTACCATCCCGCGTTTGTTGTTCACCTCAGTATCGGTCAGATAAGCTTTGACTATCTTTCTTTTCTCTCCCTGCTTGTCCTTCACGACCTGAGTAGCTCTATTGATCCAGCTGTTATCCTTGAGGATGGCAGCTGCGGCAGCTGCGGCGATAGGCGTTCTTTTCAACGCCCCATTAATGGCTGTCGTATCCACTGCGATCCCTGTCTCCGGATCGATCTGCACATCATATTCCCAGAATTCCTGGCCTTGTCCGCGCAAGGTAGATGACTTGTACGGAGCGAAGTGAACCCTCCAGGTTGAACGAAAGCCATATTCCTGTTCAGGTAGTGCAACATAAGTGTTTAGCTTGGACACATCGGCATCATACAGCCTGCGCACACTTTCAGCGGCAAGCGCCTCTACTTCAGACTTGCTATACTTCTGCGGAAGGGGAGGCGCAGTCACATATCGTTTGGATAATACATAATTCAAGCGGGAGTACCAGTCGATCAACTGCAGATGCTCTTCATCGGTCCAGGTCTTCTCTGGATAGTGGTACGTATTGGTATTCATATCCAGATACAAAGCACCTTGACCCGGCGCTAGGGGCATTGGCTTCTGGGGCCGTACGCCATCATATACATACTGATCTTGCAGAACCAGATGGCGTTTCATTTCCGAATCGGTCATTTCCCGGCCTGAAACATTGGGATCACCCGGCTTCTCTATATAATCATAGATCTGCTGGATTTGCACCTCTGTCATCTGCTTAAGCAGATCATCATTCACTGTAGATACCGGCACAGGCGCCTCTACTTTTAACACAGGAACAGTGCTTTCTGTCAGACTTAGCCGGACATTGTCCTGCGTTGCCGTGCTGTTCTTAGCGACGACTGCAGAGTTCATCAGACTGGGGACGAGAAATGCACTGGCTGCGAATACACCTCCAGAGACTAAGATGACAGCCACCGTAGCCGACCATTTCTTTGTTTTCAATTGTATTACCTCCATCGGATTAAGATACTAACTCTTTCTATACCTTAATCCCGGGATGTTATAGAGTAGAGGGGCAGTTGTTATGGAGTTGTAAAAAGATGCGGATGCTTGTCCCCTGACCAACGACAGATTGCAGCTCAACCCTGGCCTCATGCGCCTCGGCAATCTGCCGGCACAAGGAGAGGCCGAGGCCAGCATTGCCGTAGGTCCGCGAACGCGCCGGATCTGCGCGGTAGAACGGCTCGAACGCACGCTTACTCTGCTCTTCCGTCATGCCGGCTCCGCTGTCTTGCACTTCCAGCACCCCCTCACCGTTCTGCTGAAAAGCCAGCAGGCGGATGATGCTGCCTGGCTGGGAGGCAGGAATGGCATTCTCAATCAGATTTACCAGAAAGGATGCCAGAAGATCCGCATCTCCCCACACGGCGGGAATAGAGCTGTCCATCTGCAACAGTAATCCGTGCTCTGCTGCCTTCTGCAGCTCGGTCTGCGCTACCGCCCGGAACAGGGCTGCCACATCCACCTCTGCCTGCACCAGTGGCTGATGCCGCAGAACGGACAAATCAAGCAGCTTGAAGGCCAGATTCTTGAGCCGGACAGTCTCAGTTAAAATATAGTGACCGGCCTTGATCTGATCCTCCTGGCCAATGTTCGCCGAGGTGAGAAGTTCAGCAAATCCCTGCATGCTTGTCAGCGGCGTCCGCAGTTCATGGGCAAGATTATCGACCATCCGCTGTTTATCCTCGGCCATGCCTGCAAGGTCCGTCATCCGCTGCTCCACCACAGCAGCCATCCGGTTAAAGTTGAAGGCCAGCTCCCCGAATTCATCCCTGCTGTTCAGCTCCACACGGTTAGAATAGTTACCTTCGGCAATCGTTTTGGTCGTCTCGGACAGCAGCTTGAGAGGCCTGGTCAGGTGCCGGATCAGAAGGTAGAGCAACAGCAACAGCAATGGACCGACGATCCAGTTAATCATCACGAAAAAGCGGTTAAGCTCCTGCTGCTGGGCATACAGCCCGCTGATGTCGCGCTTGTAAGTCAGCTCCAGATGCTGATAAGGAGCAGGGAGCGGCATAGCCAGCGTCATGACATGCTCTTCCTGCACAGCGCTCTTCCCTGCCTGATTGGGGTAGATAAGCTGTCCGTCCTCCCGCAACTCCAGTCCTATTCCCTGTTTGCGGTAGTGCTCTCCATATGACTTAGCCACACTGACCATCAATGCAGGGGTGAGGGTTAGCCCACGTGTCCGGATCGAATCCAGATTCTCGTATATATTGTTGGTGATCAGCAGCTGTTCACTGGCCGCACGCCTGGTTTCGCTATCCATATTCAGCTGCCAGCTTTTTTTCATCACCATTATCACACTTACATCAAGAGCGGCTATGAAGAGAACCAGGACAGCGAGGAGGATCTTATGCCAGAACCGCATGGCTAGACCTGAACTTCCAGCCGGTAGCCCAGCTTGAATACAGTTTTGATCCGTTCTTCCCAGCCGAGCTTTTTGCGCAGCTGGCGGATATGAACATCCACGGTGCGGGTGTCTCCGGCAAAGTCATAACCCCAGGCCAGCTCCAGCAGCTTTTCTCTCGAAAGGGCGATATTCCGGTTACGTATCAGTACTTCGAGCAGCTCAAATTCTCTGGTAGTCAAATCAACCGGCAGCTGATCTACCCGGACCTGCCGTTCCGGAAACCTGACTTCCACCGCATCGCAAATAAAAGCAGGGGTAGCTTGTTCATTCCTGCGAAGCACAACGTTAATCCGGGCCAGCAGCTCCAGGATTTCAAACGGTTTTATTATATAATCCTCCGCACCCAGCTCGAAGCCTCTGATGCGGTCGGAGAGTGCATTTTTGGCCGTAATCAGAATGACCGGAATCCGCAAAGGAGCGATCTGCTGCATCACTTCAAACCCGTCGAGACCGGGAAGCATCACATCAAGCAGGATAAGATCCGTCCGCTCCTGTTCCAGCATTCCGGCAACCTCTGAGCCGGTATACACTTTGGAATACGTGTGTCCAACCAGCTTAAGGTTCATGGTTATCAAATCGCTGATCGGCTGTTCATCTTCAACTACTAGTATATGAGCCATCTACTGAATATCCTCCTGATTCCTGTAATAGCAAAATGTTCCGTTAACTATTTAACCTTTATCATACCAGATTTCAGATTCTACATGACATTTCACGGTGTACTATGGATTCTATTGTTATAAAAGTGGCGCCAAACGCAAGAACAAAATCACCCTAACGGGTGAATAACGTTCTAGCCAGCGGTTAT
>NZ_JUEI01000062.1:0-93217 GCF_000802655.2 Paenibacillus sp. IHB B 3415
GCCGCCCGCCGCGCGGCGAGCCGCCGCCTTGCACAGAGGTGAATTCGCCAACGCCGAATTCATCCTTCTCGTACCGGCGGCGGTCCAGCCGCTGGGAAATGCCGTGCTCGATCAGTTCGAGCCCGGCGCGTTCACGCGGCGAAGAGAATGTGATCGCAAGGCCTTTGCCTCCGGCGCGGCCCGTGCGGCCGATCCGGTGAATATAGCTGTCCGCATCCAGCGGAAGATCGTAGTTGAAGATGTGGGTGATGCCTTCCACATCAAGCCCGCGGGCTGCCACATCCGTAGCAACCAGCAGCTGCAGCTTGGCATCGCGGAACCGCTTCATGACCGCTTCGCGTTTGCCCTGCGACAAGTCGCCATGCAATTCGTCGCAGTCATACCCGGCCGCCTGCAGCGCTTCGTTCAGCTTGATGGCCCGGCGTTTGGTCCGGCAGAAGATGATCGCCAGGTACGGGCGGTCCCGCTCGATCAGGGAGATCAGCGCTTCTTCCTTATTGCGGTCAGAGCATTCCACTACCTGCTGGCGGATATTGTCCAGCGGTATTGGAGAGCCGCTCTTGATAATGATATCCAGCGGTTCTTTCATATAATTCGCAGCCAGTCGTTTGATCGGGTCCGGCATTGTCGCAGAGAACAGCATCGTCTGGCGGCGGTAAGGCACAGCCGTAATGATCGTCTCTACATCCTCCAGGAAGCCCATGTGCAGCATCTGGTCCGCTTCATCCAGCACCAGCATCTTCACGCCGCTTAAGTCCAGCGTCTCCCGGCGCAGGTGATCCAGCAGCCGTCCCGGCGTTCCGATAATCAGATGTCTGCCGCCTTCCAGCTTGCGGAGCTGCTTCTCCACATCCTGTCCGCCGTAGACTGCCAGAATCTTCACTCCCGTATGGCGCGCCAGCTTGCGCGCTTCCTCGGTAATCTGCAGCGCGAGTTCACGCGTCGGCGCGAGAATAAGCGCCTGCGGATAAGCCGCCTCTACCCGGATCTTGTCCATAATCGGCAGCAGGAAGGCCAGTGTCTTCCCTGTGCCCGTCTTGGCACGGGCAATGACATCGAGACCCTCTACGAGCGGCGGAATCGCCTCTTCCTGCACCGGCGTCGGCTTCACGATTCCCTGCCCCTTGAGCAGATCGTTTAGTACTTCAGAAACTCCTAATTCTTTAAAACCCGGCAATTGCTCCACCTCACTATTTTTCCTAAGTTTTCACTTCATAACTTATATTCATCCATTTATCGGAGTAATGTACGCATTCACAAGGCTTGGCCTGCGGCATAAGCCCGTTATCAGGCGGCAACGGCTGCACCGTCCTGCATAGCGTGCTGTGCCAGGACAGCCAGTCCAGATATCGCTCTCAGGTATCCGTATCAAACAAAAGCGGAAGAACCCCGTTGCCGGAGCCCTTCCGTTCCACTGGCCCGCAAGGCTGCAGTTGAAGTTCGGTTTCTGGGGCAGCAGCGATCCACCGGACATTCAGACGGCACTCCATTTGCGTTCCATTACACTTTAATTTTGGGCAAGTTATCTTTATATATTGTACTTGATTTCGCGCCGCTTGTGTGCATCTGCGGAAGAATAATTATTTCCCGGGCTTATCCCGCTAGAATCTTCCTGATTTGAATATCGAGAACAGCAGCCATATAATCATCAGCATAGCGATGACGGAGCCGATCTCCACGATGGGGAAATCCCAGAGCAGCGAAGGCTCTCCGCGCAGAGAGGAAGCAACAATCAGACCGGCCATAATAATGCTGAAGGCCAGCAGCACGATACTGAAGGAGAGCCGGTTGCCGACCCGGCTGAACTTGTGCTCCAGATTCTGGAGCTCAGGCACCCCAATCTCCACCTTGAGCTTCCCCTTGCTGAGCAGCGCGGAGAGCTGCCGGGCCTGGGCAGGAAGCTCCACCAGACTCTCGGCAAGATCGGCTACTCCGCCGAGCAGCTTGCGCTGCAGCCGGCTTCCGCTGAAGCGCTGCTTCACCAGCTGCCTGCCGAACGGCTCGGCCATCTGCACTATGCTGAAGGCCGGGTCGAGGCTGGCGACCATGCCCTCCAGCGTCAGCATCGTCTTGCCCAGCATCGCGAGATCCGGCGGAATAACCAGCCGGTGCTTGCGGGCAATGCCGAACAGATCATTCAGCGCCTTGCCAATGCTGACCTGCTTGAACGGGATATCATAATACTGCTCCCGCAGCCGGTCCATATCATCGTGCAGCGCCATCCGGTCGGCATCCTCCGGAATCACACCCAGCCTGAGAATGGCCCGTACCATCGAATCGGTATTCTTGCGCATCAGTGCGATCACGAGTGCGGAGAGCCCATCCTTCATTTCCTCGCTCAGCCGCCCGACCATCCCGAAATCAATCAAAGCCAGCTTGCCGTCCTCCAGCACCATGACATTGCCCGGATGCGGATCGGCATGAAAGAAGCCATGGATGAAAATCTGGTTCAGCATCATCTCTACAAGCTGCTGGGCAATAGTCTTGAGCTTGACGCCCTTGTTCAGCAGCTCATCCCTGCGGTTCAGCGTAATTCCGTCCACGTATTCCATCGTCAGCACCCGTGTGGAGCTGAAATCCCAATAGATGGCCGGTATATATACATTATCCTGGGCAGTCAGATGCCCGGCTATACGTTCGGCATTGCGCCCTTCCTGGGCATAATCAAGCTCGGCCATCAGGGCGCGGGAGAACTCCTCGACCATCCGGGTTAATCCGTATTGCTTGGCCCAGTCCATCTTCCGCTCAGCCAGGACGCTTAAATCCAGCAGAATTTCAAGATCCCGGCTCATGGTCCGCATGACGCCGGGACGCTGAATCTTGACCGCTACACTCTGGCCGCCGTGCAGGACCGCCCGGTGTACCTGACCGATGGAAGCCGCAGCAAGCGGATTGTTCTCGAAGTACTCAAAGACCGTATCCATATGCTGTTCGAGTTCCTGCTCGATAATATTGCGGGCCGTCTCGGCCGAGAACGGCGGCACATTGTCCTGCAGCTTAATAAGCTCCTGTATAATTGAATCCGGCAGCAGATCGGAACGTGTACTGGCGAGCTGGCCCAATTTGACAAACGTCGGCCCCAGATCCTCCAGCACCCGGCGGATCCGCTCCCCGAGTGTTACGCTTTCGTGAACCTCCTGCGTAATAATCCGGCGCGGAAGGGACAGAAGATGATAGAGGCCCAGTTCCTCCACCATATAGCCGAAGCCATGACGCATAAGCGCCATGGCTATTGCCCGGTACCGGCCGGCATGTCTTATGCGGACTGCCATTTATTCCGTATGCGTTTCCGGCACGACATCCTCCTGGGTGCGGGGAGCCGTATTGCCCTCCAGCTCGGCTACGCGGCGCTCAAGCACAGCAATGCGCGATTCCAGTCCGGCAATGTCTCCTTGAACAGGCACCTTGAGCTCCTTCAGCACCTTCTGAACCTGCTCATGTACAGCCGCTTTGAAGGTACCGCGTTCTTCTTCACCGCGCTCCACCAGCCGGTCAACCAGTGCCTTGGATTCCGATGGCGCAAGCTCGCCCCGCTTGACGAGTTCATCTACGACCTTTTCAACCTTTTCCTTGCTGACAATGGTGAGGCCCACTCCTAAAGAGATTGCTTTCTTGAACAAATCACTCATGGTACTTCCCTCCCAAAGATTCCAGTTATGGTTAGAGTATACCCCTTAGCGGGCCAATTCACAAAATAACCCCACAAAGTGGGGCCAAATCTTCGATGATTACTCAGGTACTTTGCGGGAACCCCAAAAATATATACTGTCTTTCACAAAAGTCCGGGGTTATCTGGGAATCCGTGCCGCCCAGGTGGCTGCGCGCAGAATCAGCTGGCGGACTGCCGGATGACGGAACGACGGCTCATGATGGCCGGGCATCAGATAGACAACCCGTCCCTGACCGTAGCTGTGGCACCAGGCCGCAGGCAGCATTTCCCCGTCCGCTTCATATTCAAGCAGAATCTTCTTATCGGTGAAGGGGTCGAACTCGAAACGGTACGGCTCTTCATCGAGCTGGAAATCCTCAATGCCTTCGGTGATATCATGTTCCCGCACCTTGAAATTCAGCGGGGCATAGGGAGGATGTCCGGTGAATCTGCCGCCGATCAGATGTGCCAGCTCATACCGCTTCGCCAGCGAAACACCGGTATGCAGGACAATCAGGCCGCCGCCCCCGCTTACATAACTCAGCAAACCCGCCGTCTGCTGGGGAGATACGGTTTCGTTCCATAATTCGTTATATGCAATGCAGAGATCATATCCTGCCAAATGTTCGCTTAACAGCAGCTTTTTATTCTCCGAGCACTGTACGGTCAGAAGATCATTCAGAATCTCGCTGACCTGCTTGTCTACGCCTTGCAGCGGGTGAAACCGTGGGTGGGTATAATCGCCAAGTAACAGGCATTTTCTCTTATCCATGGGTCTCCTCCTCCTTATTTCTTTATCTTTGTAGTTGAACGTTGCCTATTATTCTAAGGAAAACAGCCCCCGATGTCCATAAAACGGACTGCCTTTATAGTAAGAATACGCTAATCCGGGTGGTCCAAAAAGAATTCCCGTCCTGTACCGGACGGGAATTCCTGCTCTGGGCGCCTGTGCAGCACAGCCTGCTGTTACCGGGAAGCCGCGATATAGCGGCCCAGCTCTACGAACATGCTGCCCATCCGTTCATGCTCCGGCATAATGATCCGCTTCACGCCCTCTTCTTTGAGGGCTTCAGAGGTAAGCCGGCCGACAGATACAGCCAGCACCTTATCCTCCAAAGCCTGAACGAGTTCTTCCAGCCTGCCCTGCTCCCGCGCATACTGCGTCAGGAAGCGGAATTGCGGAGCACTTGTGAAGGCTACCGCGTTCACACGGCCTTCTGTAATATCCGCCAGCAGCAGCGCCAGTGCTCCCGGCTCCGGCTGCGTGTACCGGTACGGCTGCACCCAGCTGACCTCTGCTCCCGCCTGCTCCAGCCACTGGACCAGATGCGGGGCGGACTCTCCGTGCAGCTGCAGTCTGACCCGCTTGCCCTGCAAATCCCAATCCTGCAAACCGCGGATCAGCCCCTTGGTGCTGCCGTCATCGTCGCGCACCACAGGCTCCAGCCCCCGCTTCTTCAAGGCATTGACTGTCTTATAGCCGCGCGCAGCAATAGGTGAAGCGGAGAGAACTTCCAGGAAGCGGTCCGCAAGCTCCAGCTTCGCGGCCATCTCGAACAATGCGTCGAGTCCCATTCCGGTCGTCAGAACCGCCAGGTCCGGAGGCTGGTCTGTCCAGGCCGTCAGCCCGTCACGCAGTGCAGCATCATCCAGAAATGACGTCCCCTGAGCCGGACGGTGCAGCGCAGTCCCACCCATATTCTGTACCAGTTTGGCCATTTCTTCCGCCTTGCGCGGACCCGCCAGGGCAATGGTAATGCCCTTCAATTGCTCTGCCATGAATGCGTCTCTCCTTCGTCACCCCATATTATTGCTTATCAGTATACTTGCAAAAGGAGGTAAAAGGGAAGACCGCAGCGCACTTTCTGCTTCAGGAATTCCGCTGGTCTCCGGAACTAACGCTATTCTGCCGGACGGTATCCGCTGCACCCGGAGCCTGATTTCCCGGATATAATTTGAATTTGCCGACCAGCCGCTGCAGTTCATCGGCAAGATGGCTCAGATCTGCCGAGGAAGAAGCGATCTCTTCCACCGATGCCAGCTGCTGCTGTGCAGCAGCGGAGATAGTTTCGGTATTGCCTGCCGCCTCCTGGGTGATCCCGCGAATCTCACCAATGGCCTTCTCCATACTATCCGCTTCTGCCGTCAGCGTATGCACAGCTCCATTCATCGCTTCAATCTTCTCAGCCGCCCCTTTAACCGCCCTGCGGATCCGTGAGAAGGAGCGTCCGGTCGTATCAACCGCCATAATACCTTCGGATACCCGGTTCTTCGCATACTCCATGGTAGCTGTAGCCTGGGTCATCTCCGCATTAATTGAAGTAATCTGTTCGGAGATCATCCTTGCCGACTTCTCTGATTCTTCAGCCAGCTTACGCACCTCTGAAGCGACAACCGCGAAGCCGCGGCCCTGCTCGCCTGCTCTGGCCGCTTCAATGGAAGCATTCAGCGCCAGCAGGTTGGTCTGCCGCGAGATCCCGGTAATTACACCGACAATCCCCTGGATCTGTCCGGTCCGCTCATTAAGCTTATCAATGACCCCGCCCAGCTCCTCTACTGTTTCATGAATCCCGTTGATCTTATCGACTACACTGATTACAGATTCATTCCCCTCTGAAGCGGAGAGCGAGGTCTTGTCCATCATCGCCGATACTTGCTCCATAAACCCGGAAATATGCTCTACCTCGCTTGTAGTGGCAGCCGTACTTATCATTCCTTTATGGACACTGTTAACCTGGCGCTCTGTTCCGGCCGCTACCTCCTGGATTGCTATCGTAACATGCTCTATCGCTTTGGTAGTCTGCTCGGCCCCCGCTGTCAGTTCCTCGGCGGATGAGGAGACATTGTCGGTCATCTCCTGTACACCGATAATCATCTGCCGCAGATTGCCGACCATCAGGTGGAAATTCTCAGCCAGCAGGCCAATCTCATCTCTGCGGAAGTCCCCGATATCCTGTGACAGGTCGCCCCCGGCGATTAGCTCCGTCGCTCTGCGCAGCCGCATCAGCGGCTTCAGGATCGATGAGACATTGAGGTAGATAAGCACCAGCGCCAGCAATACAGAAACAGAGATTACAATTAATACCGTCTCCCGGATATCACTCGTCGCACGGGTAATCTCATTCTTGCTGATGGTCCCCCCGATTCTCCAGCCGGTCAGCTCATTCACCATGAAGGTCATCTTCTTGGAGGAATCCTTATAGTCATAATCGAAGCTGCCGCTCTCACTTTCGAACATTTGCTTCACGAAATCAAGCGAGGACTCCTCGCCAATAGCTTCGGTCGGGTGAACCAGGAATTTCTTGCTGCTGTCGATAATCAGAATATAGCCTTCTTCGCCTACCTTGATATCTGTCAGATCGGCCAGCGAAGACAGGTTCAGATCCAGACCCACTACCCCGTTCCCGCCTTCCAGCACTGCTGAAATTGCAATAGCCGACTCATTATTTACCGTCTGGAATACCGGTGAGATCACAATCCCGCTGCCATGCTTAAGCGCATTGATATAAGCGTTCTCCTTGCGCGGGTCATAGCCGTCCGGCAGCTGGATATCGGCAGCACGGATACCCTTGCCTTTACTGGTTCCGGCATAAATATCAAGCACATCGGAATGCAGTTTGGCATACTCCTTAAGTCTGGCCTCCAGTGCAGGCGCGGCCGCCCCCGCCGCTTCATTGTTAATAGAGTCCGCCGTGAGCTGTGCAGCAAAGTAATTAATATCATCAATTTTGGATTGAATGTTTGCATCGATAATCTCGTTAACCGCCACTACACTTTCCGTGGCATTTTGGGTGAGCTGCTCCCCGACTTTACTGCTGGCCGATTGATAGGTCTGCCAGCCTATAATGATGCTAGGTACAAGCAAAACAAGCAAATATGTAAGAATTAGCTTCGTGCGGATGGTCAGACGCGCCTTTTTATTCATATGATGGCTCACTCTCTCTTTCTTTATGGGTCTTAAGCACGATAAATCTGCAGCCTCAATATATAATTAAATATCGCCCCTGGAAATCCTCTTTTCTCAGGGAATTCATTATAATTCTCCTATGTTGCTTAATAATTTTCATATATACACAGCAAAAAACCGTTTTTATGAAAACGGTCTTTTGTTATATTTATTCTTTTTTCTAGTGCGAATTCTTATTCCGGCAGGCTGGACATACGCCTCCAAATACAACATGTGTATGGGTGATGGAATAACCCGTATCCTCCGCTACCGTGTCGATCCACGCCTGCGGAACCTGACTCATCACTTCATCCACTGCGCCGCAGATTTCACAGATAATATGCTGATGGTCGTCCAGACGGGCATCATATCTGCTGGCCGCCTCTCCGAGCTTCAGTTCACGGATCATTTGTTTATCCGAAAGATACCGCAGTGAATTATAGACAGTCCCATAGGCCAGGTTATGCCCCTGCTCTACAAGCCGGTTCATTACTTCCGCAGCAGTAGGATGGTCATGGGAATTACGGACGATATCATACACGGCTTGACGTTGAGAGGTTAAGTTCAGCGTTCTCATCTTTATCATCCTCTGACTTGTTTTTAGATCAAGTATAAGTCCTAGTGCCGGAAGCGTCAATCCGAGCGGGGCTCTATTTGATCATTCCCGAGTATTTCACATCCACATCCGCCTTAACCTGAAATTTCAGCCGGGGATACAACCTCTCCCACACCGCCATTTCTGTGTCATTATTCCAGTGCCGGGCCCCGTAATGCAGCCCCCAGCCCATAGGATCCATCCCGCTGTCCCGGATTTTGATTAGCAATGCTGTAACTGCCTTGCTGAGTTCCGCTGCCCCTGACTCCCCGATCTCCTTCAGCATGTGGTGAGTAATCATATCCTCTGTACTATTTTCCTCCAGAATTGCCCGGATCTTAATGTTGTACCGGATGTACGGGTTATCCTCCTGCTGCGTCACAATCCGGTAGCTGGAGGAGCTGCTCTCTGTATAGTACTGGTACATCCTGCCGCCTAAGTGAGCCGGAAAGTTCGTACGCAGATTGGACCGGGACAGCAGATTGAACAGTCTGGTCTCGTCAGGCGTGAGAACAAGCTTGATTTTATTCTTATCCAGCAAGGCAATCTTATCGATTAGGAACTGCTCTTCCCCCTGCGCTTCAATAATAGGCAGAATTGGATCGATACCATTCTCATAAATACTCCGCATCAGCTGATAGGAGAACACTCTGGAGATAAAGGGCGACTCTGTGCCTTGTCCGTTCATCGCCAGAATCAGCGAGTTGGACGGGATTCGCTCGGACGGCGGCTTCACCTGCAGTACTTCCAGCGCCCCCGGCCTTCCGATGGCAAAATTCAGGATCAGCTGGATATCTCTGCGCCGCACCGCCCAGTCCATCACATGCCTGATGTCTTTGGCAGCGATTTGTTCACCCAGGATCAGCGACTTGCAGTGGACATAGTCCAGCTCCTTCTCCACTTTGGACTTCATTCTGCGCAGTGCCTCGGAGATACTCTCCGATTCTTCGGTAAGGATCTGCATCTTCTCATCGATCTTGGTAACATCCCCTTGCGGGATTGCCAGCTTCAGGCTCACCTTGAATGTTCCTTCCACCTTGCCGGGATCGATCCCGATGGCGACCACAAATATTCTCCGGTCGATATCTTTGAAATTGCAGCCTGTCACTGTCATGCACATCAGCAACAACAGAAGGAAGACTGCACTCCTTTTTGTTCTCATACCCTCCGCCTCCTTACAATCCAGTAGCACCAGAACAGCAGGAGAATCAGCAGCAGCTCCCCGTACCAGCGGATATGCAGCAGGAATACCCCAAGCAAATTAAGGTCGTATTGATCCATACGCATAAGGGCGAAGGCTCCGGCAGCAAACAGGACCAGGATAACGATCTCCTGACGCAGTTTTTTCTTAGGCTTCTTAGCCGTGGAGGGCAACAGACTGAGCAGCAGCTCTTTGCCGACATGCCACTGGATAATGGCACTGACCAGAGATAATGTAATGTAGGCGAAATAGAAGATATACAGCATGCGTTCGATCAAGAAGGCTTCGATGCGGATGCTGTCTGCCGTTGTAAACCACGTATACACATGCCGATCAACGCCAACGGTCCCGTGATATCCGATCGGCACAAAAAAGCATATGGCAAGCACTAGAAAACCTTCCAGACTTAGAATCCATATATGCCTCAGCTTCAGTCCATGAAATACACGGTTGAATACCGCCAGATTGATATAACCGCTGAAGGTAAATGTTGCGGCCGCAATACTGTTCATATCCGGGGCATGCAGAGAGTGAGTCATCACCTGTAGCACGGCATCCCAGCTGAAATCCGGGTTAATAATCGCCTTGACTGTTGTATACAGAATTAAAGGCAGGGTAATCCCCAGCGTAAGCTCCAGTCCGTAGAGCAATGACAGCGAGTCTATCCGGGAACACAGGCAGACAACGGCCAGGAAGCCGAGTAATATTGCATACGGCCCTGTATCCGGGCTGATAAAACGCAGCGTAATGTCCACAAAGGACAGCAGGATCAGCGCCCCGGCCATATACCAGAGAACCGCATATACAAAAATCAGCGGAGCAGCCAGCTGCTTCGGCAAGGCCGACCCGAAGATTTCCGGCAGTCCCTGTCCGGGGAATTTATTGATGACTTTGGTGAACAGGTAGATAAATAGGGTGCCCGTAACCACCGCAACCAGAATGGAGGACTGCGCCCCGTCAAAGCGGGCATCGATCAGCTCCCGGGGGGCGAAATTAATGATGTTGATCAGGGTATTCATGAGAAAAAGACAATAGAAATAGCGGCTCTTAGCCATCACTCCCCACCGCTTTTCTTCCTCAGGGTCGTTCCCAGCGTATCGAGGAAAAACATCTTGAAATACGGCTGGCCGAAGCTGCGCTGGCTGCATAAATACATGGTGAAGCCCACCAGGCAGATGACAACACCGACAAGACCGAGCACTGCCGCAGCTATGACGAAGAAATATTTCAGCACACGGATGGAGAAGCTCATCATATTCAGCGGAATCAGGAAATTGGATATCGCCACAACGGAAACCAGAATAATCATAATGTTGCCGATCAGTCCTGCCGCAGTAGCGGCTTGGCCCAGAATCAGACCGCCAACCGTAGTGGCCGTCGGACCAATAGCCCGGGGCAGCCGCAAGCTCGCTTCGGTCAGAAATTCCATCATGATCATCATAAGAATGACCTCGACAAAAGAAGGATAAGGCACCGTAGCACGGCTTCCCCCAATCAGCAGGGCAATCTGCACGCGCACAATCTCCGGATTATAGGAGGTGAAAGCAATGTACAGGGCAGGCAGCCACAGTGTCATGGCCACACCGAGAATGCGCAGCAGCTTTAAGAAACGTCCAACAAAGGGAAGATGGATTTTATCATCCATAGCTGTGAAGAAATCATTGAAAATAGACGGAAGCACAATCGCGTATCCGGTAGTATCCAGCATTACAGCAACCTTGCCTTCAGCCAAATTGAACACCACCCGGTCCGGGCGCTCCGTAACAATCGTTTTGGGGAAAATGCGCAGCTTGTCGCTGCTGATATATTTCTCCAGCTCACCGGCAGCCTGCAGAACATCCAGCTTAAGAGAGTCCAGCTTCTCTTTTAATTCGGCCAGAACATTGTGATTCACTCTGCTCTCGTCATAGAGTATAGCCACCTTGGTCTTGGACACGTTGCCGATGATGGTGAACTCCATCTTCAGTGACGAGGATTGATAACGCCGCCGGATCAGGTTCAGATTAACCGCCAGACTCTCGCCCAGCGCATCTGACGGGCCTTGGCTGATACTCTCGGTTATCGTTTCTTTAACACCGCTAACCTCAGCCTTGAGCGCATCGAAGAAGAAGAACCGGCCAGCCTGGCCTATACAGGCATAACCGCTAAGCAGAAGGTCCAGCGCACGCGTCCCCTCTGTAACCTCCTCACTTCCGGGGTAATCCGCAATGTAGCTATAGTAAGCTGCCGGATCGCCCATCTCGTAGAACGGCGCAACCACATTCCGTCTGATGGTCTGTCCATCCGTAACACTCTTGATATACAGCAGGCTGACCTCTCCAGAGGGAACGGCCATGATCTTGTCCTCAAGGTCACCGAAACCGCTCAGCTGTCCCCTGATCCATTCCAGGGTCACTCCCTGCTTATGCACTTGTCCTGACATGGATCATTCTCCCTCCAGGCCCGAATTGCCGGGGACTTCCCCTTATTTTGGCACTGTCGCCCTCTTTTCATGCAACCGCTGCCGGGTCACGGCGTTTCTTTTGCCGGAAGTGTGGTAATAAATGAAATGAATAATGACTAATGGAGGGATCAACTCATGAATTCACAGGATCACCGCTCGCAAGGTCTTCCGCAATTTCCGGAATCATTATGGAGGGGCAGCACGGAGCTGCCCTCTTTTCCGGAGCTTGCGGAAGATCATGTCACAGATGTAGCTATTGTCGGAGCAGGCATTACCGGCATTACGACAGCTTATTTACTATCCAAGGCCGGGTATAAGGTCACTCTGCTCGAAGCCGGAGAGATCTTCGGCGGCACCACCGGCTTCACCAGCGCCAAGATCACCGCCCAGCACGGAATGATCTACAGTGATCTGCTGAAGCACTTTGGGGAGGAACAGGCCCGGCTCTATTTCCAGTCAAACAGTGAAGCGCTGGAGTGGATGATCGCTACGGCTGAAGAACTGGGGCTGTCCTGCGGGTTGACGCGGGAAGCTGCGTATCTGTATGCCGATATGGGAGATGAGAAGACGCTTAAGCAGCTGGCTGCTGAATTCGAGGCATACAGCAAGCTTGGACTGCCCGGAGAATGGCTGGACCAGGTTTCGCTGCCACTTAGAGCCGGCGGTGCGATCAAGCTGCCCGGACAAGCCCGTTTTCATCCGCTGGAGTACCTGAAAGGGCTGCTGCAGATCGTACTGGACAAAGGCGGCACGGTATACGAGCATACGATGATTGGTGAAAAGGTCGATACGGACGGGCAGCTCACCCTCTACACCGAAGGGGAGAAGTTCAAAATTAAATGCCGCCATGCCGTGTCCGCCTCCCATTTCCCATTCTATGATGGAGGCTCCCTCTATTTCTCGCGGCTGCACGCGGAGCGGTCCTATTGTCTGGCTATTGAGCCGGAAGCAGATTATGAGGGCGGCATGTACCTGAGTGCCAGTGAACCTACCCGCTCGCTGCGCGCGGTGGAATGGGACGGGCGGAAGCTGGTTATCGTCGGCGGTAATAACCACAAGACCGGACAAGGCATCTGCACCTTCGGCCACTATGAGAATCTGGAGAAGTTTGCGGGAGAATTGCTCGGCATTCGCAGCATTCCCTTCCGCTGGTCGGCGCAGGATCTGATTACCCTGGACCGGGTTCCCTACATCGGCAAGCGGGCGGAGGATGAAGAAGTCTATATTGCCACAGGCTTCGCCAAGTGGGGCATGACCAGCGGAACGCTGGCTGCACGCCTGATTACAGATGGAATCCTGGGAAGCAGCAACCCTTATAAGGAGCTGTACGATCCGACACGCTTCAAGGCTAATCCGGGCATCAAAAATTTCATTGTACAGAACTTCTCGGTTGCCAAAGAACTTGTAGCCGGAAAAGTGGAGATTATCCATAAAAAAACAGACGAGCTTGCGCCGGATGAAGGGGCCGTTGTTTTCCATGACGGCAAACGGGTTGGCGGCTACCGCGACCCTGAGGGCAAGCTGCATCTCGTGGACAGAACCTGCACACATATGGGCTGTGAATGCGAGTGGAATGACGGGGAACGCTCCTGGGATTGCCCGTGCCACGGCTCCCGCTTCTCTTATGAGGGCGATGTGCTCGAAGGACCGGCCACAGTGCCGCTTAAGAACCTCACAGCCAAGCAGTGAGTCTGCTTCATATACAGCAGTGTACAGAGACATTCAATTAGAATGGACTGTCTTGTCCCTCTCCGCCTGTCCCGGCGTGATTGTCTCTGTCCGCTCAGGTATAATAGCCTTATGTTCATCCAATATATAGAATTTTCTATCTTAAGGAGCGTGACGACAGGTTATGGATTTAAGAGGAACCAGTATTGTAATTACAGGTGCAGGTAAAGGGATCGGCAAAGCACTCGCGATGGCACTCGCTAAAGAAGGCGCCAACCTGGGGCTTATCTCCAGAACTTCAGCAGATCTGGAGGCACTGAAATCGGCATTGACTGAGGTATATGACATCAAGGTCAGCATTGCTGTAGCTGATATCGCGGTGCGTGAAGAAGCAGAGCGGGCGGTTGTCGCCCTGCAGAATGACCTTGGCCCGTTCGACGCGCTTATCAACAATGCCGGGATTGCCCAGTTTGGCACTTTCCTGGAGATGGACCCCGCTGACTGGGAGCGCCATATGCAGATCAATCTGTTCGGCACTTATTATGTAACCCGTGCAGCACTGCCTGCTATGATTGAACGTTCCAGCGGCAACATCATCAATATCTCTTCTACAGCAGGAGAACGCGGCTTCGCTACAGGCTCAGCCTATTGTGCTTCCAAGTTCGCTCTGATGGGTATGACGGAAGCGCTGGCGATGGAGGTCCGCAAGCATAATATCCGTGTTGTGGCACTGACCCCCAGCACCGTCAACACAGGTCTGGCCACCGGTGCCGGCTTGAAGATCGGTGATGAAGACCGGATGATGCAGCCCGAGGATGTGGCCGAGCTAACGCTCGCTGCCTTGAAGCTTCCAGACCGCGTCTTCCTGAAGACCGCTGGCATCTGGACGACCAATCCGCAATAACAATGGCAGATTACACCCACACCTTATGAGGAGGACTTGGCATGCTGGTAGTAACCAACACGATTAAGATCAAAGAAGGACATGGCGAAGCACTGGCCTCGCGTTTTGGGGCAGACAATGGGGTGCAGAGCATGCCCGGATTTATCCGCATGGAGGTCTGGCAGGGCGCGCCCAAAGAAGGCGTGGAGGAACTGAAGATCTGTACTGTCTGGGAGAGCGAGGAAGCGCTGAGCGGCTGGCGGCTGGACGTCCAGCCCCGCCTTCCGCGATTCGCACCGCGGGGCCGGCCGGAATGAAGCTATTGTCGGCGCCTCACTCGACAAGTATGAGCTGGTACTCAGCCGAACTCCCGGTAACTGAATCTAGCCGTTATACGCATATACACAACAGGGATGCCCCGCAGCCTTTAAGGCTTGACGGGGCATCCCTGTTATTGCATCTGCAGTTCACAACCCGGTTATTCGCGGCCTGCTGCCGGAGACTCGCTCACGTCCTGATGCTTGCCCGGCCAGAAGGCCCGGCGGCCCAGAAGCACGGTGATGGCCGGAACCAGGAACGGCCGGACCACGAAGGTATCGAGCAGTACGCCAATCGCGGTGATGATGCCGAATTGCACCAGCACCTGAATCGGCAGACTCGCCAATACGGCGAAGGTACCTGCCAGAATGAGTCCGGCGGAGGTGATTACCGATCCGGTTTCGTTCACGCCTTCGGCGATGGCCTGCTTCAGCGGCATAGCTTTACGCTTTTTCCAGATATTCGAGATCATGAAGATGTTATAATCCTCGCCCAGCGCTACCAGGAAGACGAAGGAATAGAGCGGAATTGCGCCTTGAATCGCATCTGCACCGAGCAGATAATGAATAATAATCCAGCCCAGACCGAGTGCCGAGAAGAAAGAGAGAATTACCGTAGCCACCAGATAAATGGTCGCCACTACAGATCGGAGATAGATCAGCAGCAGCACTGTAATCATCCCGATAACCACCGGTATAATCAGATCGGTATCCCGTTCCCCGAGCTCCTTGGTATCATACTGGGTAGCGGTCTGTCCGCTAATCCATACCTTATCCTGCGCGTTCTCTATTCCCGACTCCGCCAGAGCCTGCTCTACAGTAGCCTGAAGTGCCGGAATGTGATTCATCGCCTCGATGGAATACGGATTAGCCTTGAATTCAATATCATATGCAGTGATGTTCTTATTGACGGCCCCCTGCTGCGGATCAGACACTACGTCCACATAGGACAGGCCTCCCAGGATGACCTTCAGATCTTCTCCGCCGCTCAGGCCCTCTGTATCCACCATCAGCTTGGCCGGCGCCAGCTCTCCGGGAGAGAACTGCTTGCCGATCAGGTCGAACCCTTCACGTGATTCCATATCTTTCGGGAAGGAGGACAGGATATCATAGGTGAATTTAATTCCGCTGGAGAACGAGGCCAGAATACCCAATACCACCACGGTTACTCCCACGATCGCCCATGGCCGGGAAATGACAAGATACCCGATTCCTTTTTGGGACGAACGCTTCGGCTGCGGTACCGGCTTCCCCTTGGCCTTGGCCCGCTCAATCTCCATTTGCGGAGTACGCGGAACGAACGGGAAGAACGAGGTTCGCCCGAAAATAGCCAGGAGTGCCGGAACCAGCGTCAGACTGGCAATCCCCATAATCAGAATGGAGACACTGAACGGAACCGCAAAGCGGTGGTACGCACCGTATTTGGCCAGCAGCAGCGCGAAGAGCGCAAGGACAACTGTGAATCCGCTCATGGCGATCGCTCCGGAGGAATGGGTGATTGCACTCAGCAGTGCACGCCCCTTGCTCTCCTCAACCTTCAGCATCTGGCGGAACCGGGAAATCATAAACAGGCAGTAGTCTGTCCCCGCCCCGAAGAGCAGCACCGTCATAATAGATACGGCCTGCGAGTCTACCGTAATCCAGCCTTCCTCTGCCATCTTGCCAAGCAGCGGACTGGTCACGCCATAAGCAAAGCCGACGCCAACGAGCGGTATCAATGCCAGAATCGGCGACCGGTAGATCAGGAGCAGGAAGACCAGCACCAGAATTACCGTTGCAATCAGCAGTGAAACGTCGGCATTCTTGAACAGGCCTGTAGCATCTACCGATATCCCGACAGGGCCGGTAATCCGCAGGCTTAAGTCGCCGCTGCCTTGCTTCACTGAAGAAGGATCCGTGCCTGTTTCAGTACTCACCAGCTTCTTCATCTCAGTCAGCGATTCCCCGAGCTGGTCACTGTCTGCCTTCTTGTCAAACAGCACCGGTGTGACGAGTGTGCTTCTGTCCTCCGACAGTGAGGCCTGCAGCGCCTGCGGCGGCAGCTGTCCAAGCGGCGGAACGAAGTTCTGATGCGCGAGCGGCTGCTGTTCAAGCTTGGAGTATACAGCAGTTATATGTAAGAGATCTTCCTCTGATAATCCGCCTTCACGATGCCATACCAGCAAGGCCGGTACACCGCTTCCGGCAGGGAATTCTGCCTCCGCAAGGGCCGCTGCGCGGACAGATTGCGAATCCTCCGGCAGGTTGGGCGCGTTATTGACAACCTGCGAGTTGACCGAAGGCCAGATCATAGTCAAAGCCCCTACAACTGCAATCCACACCAGAAGGGTAATCCATTTAGTTTTGCCTCCTGCTACCCATTTACCGTAGCCTGACATTCCTTTCATCCTCTCTCCCATCCGCAGGCCTAAAATGAGCCGCGGGTCATTTTTACTATCCTTATCATATATACCTTAAAAATTTAAATCAAACCTTTTTTATGTTAACAAAGCTGAAAGGGGTTCTATTCTGTTCCCCGGCAAAACAAACAGGCCCGCAAATCGCCATAAGCGATATGTGGACCCTCGTATATTGGATTCCCTACCTCTACGCTTCTACAGTTTCCCTGTTAAACGCTAAAGCTGATGAATATTTAAGATTTCTTGAGCTCTCCGGTTCCATTAATCCAGAAAACTCCAGTACTGATCTGCTACTTTTTTTTCTGCTTATCAGCGATATATAAAAGTATTCCTATGATGGCCAGCAAAAAAAGATATAAAGAATCATCACCGCTAACTAAGCGTACTCCAAATAGGGAAGACACACCAACCAATAAATAAAAAACGGAAATTGTAATTATCATGTAAATGTAGACCATTTACTCTCCCCATGTCTTATGTACGGGGGCAAATCACAATTCATTGCTGCTCCAGTACATATTATTTTTTAATAAGTGAAATTAAAACGATCAGTAAAATCTTCTATTGCTGCTCCCGAAAAGTCTACACTAAAAAAATTTAAAATAGCCAATGCTGCTCCGGGAATTAGTTTATGAGCATAACCGAGTGCTACAGAACCCGTTTGTCCGGCGTATGATTTTGCTACCCTTATTTCCTGCTTTAAATATCCATCTTGTGATTGATCTCCAGTCGAAATAATATTGATCTCTACTGCATCCCCATCATTTTCTTGTTTTTGAATTTTATTTGTATATTGGAATAATTGTGGATCTGATCTCCAATTATGAACGCTATAAGGTGCTCCGTAAGGTGTGGCCTGGCTCTGCCAAGCCATTCCAAGCGTGTCTGTAAAACAGAAAGTAGGTGCTTTTGCCCAATTATACTGTGCATATATATTATAGCTGTTTTCGGAGCTATTAGGTGAACTGTTTTTTGTTGCAAATCCATATAAAGAAAAATTGCCTTCTTGGACAGACCTTGTGGAAAATTGATTAGAAGAAACTACTTTCCCCTCTTCATCTATAATGGTTTTTACAGGATTCAATTTTTCAGCCTTAATTTTTATGCCGCCATCACTGACAATCTGCTTTTTTAAAGCTAAGGATATAAAACTGGTTTCTTCAGTCGTAAACCCCATTTGCCCAAGATAATCATTAAGCTCAGATTCGGAAAGCGTATCTGTATTCTCTAAAGGGGCTATATACTCTGGCTCTGCAACGACGTTATCAGATGCAAAAACAGGAAACGAGAAAAGAAGCATCAAAGCAAAAGATAAAAAGAAGGCAGAAGCTACCTCTCACCACGAAGAGATAGCGAGAAAAGATTCTTATTTTTGAGAACGATGTCAACGCTGACTTTTAATACGGTAGTCCATCTTCACTTAGAAACAAGAGAGCAATAACGGTGCATATAGAAAAACAATCCAAAGATTAAGGGGTACTAGGTAACGCTTAATAGACCCCAGGTCCATAGTGTCCCCACATAACAGGACAGTCCTGCAAAGCCCTTAAGCGATTAGCGAGATTAACCAAAAAAATAAAGCCCCTATATCCTCAGCAGAGTTGCTGTGACATTAGGGCTTTATGAGCCTATTACTTATTTTGGAAGGTGGTTTACCCTACATCCGGCAGCTCCTCGTCGGAAAACTGGCTGTTGTACAGATCAGCATAGAAGCCGCCGGCTTCCAGCAGTTCTTGATGGGTGCCCTTCTCAATCACGCTGCCCTGATTCATAACCAGAATCAGATCCGCATCACGGATGGTGGACAGGCGGTGAGCGATGACGAAGCTGGTTCTGCCGTTCATCAGCGTATTCATAGCCTTCTGGATCTGCACTTCCGTGCGAGTATCGACGCTGCTGGTGGCTTCATCCAGAATCAGGATTGAAGGATCAGCCAGGATTGCCCGGGCAATGGTAAGCAGCTGCTTTTGCCCTTGGGAGATGTTCGAGGCTTCCTCGTTCAGGATCGTGTTATAGCCCAGCGGCAGCGTGCGGATGAAGTGGTCGGCATGCGCAGCCTTCGCTGCCCGGACCACATCAGCCTCCGTAGCACCTTCCCGGCCGTAAGCGATATTGTCACGGATGGTGCCGTTGAACAGCCAGGTATCCTGGAGCACCATACCGAATTTGCTGCGCAGTTCGCTGCGCTTCATATTGGTGATGTTGACACCATCGATCACAATCTCCCCGCCGCTGATCTCATAGAAGCGCATCAGCAGGTTGATCAGGGTCGTTTTGCCGGCTCCGGTTGGACCTACAATTGCAATAGTCTGTCCCGGGCTGACCTCGATATTCATGTCTTCAATGAGGATAGCATCCTCTTTGTAGCCGAACTTCACGTGGCGGAATTCCACAGAGCCCTCTTCTGCATCTACTGGACGTTTCGCAAGTGAAGTTCCCACCTCAGGAACTTCCTCTTCTTCATCCAGCAGTTCAAATACACGTTCCGCCGAAGCGATGGTGGACTGGATGATGTTGGCGATATTGGCTGTCTGCGTAATCGGCATAGTGAACTGGCGCGAATACTGGATGAATGCCTGGATGTCCCCGACATCAATCGCTTTTTTGGTCACGAAGATCCCGCCGACCACACAGACGAGCACATAACCAAGGTTCCCAATAAACATCATCAGCGGCATAATAATCCCGGAGATGAACTGGGATCTCCAGCCGGAATTGTACAGGTCATCATTAATTTTGTTGAAGTCCTTCAAAGAGTTCTTCTCGCGTCCGAACGCTTTGATAATACGGTGTCCGGTATACATTTCCTCAACATGGCCGTTCAGCTGTCCCAGCGACTTCTGCTGGCCGATGAAATAGGTCTGTGAGCGTTTGGTGATCAGCATAATGACCACGAAGCTCAGCGGCAGCGTTACTATGGTAATCAACGTCAGCCACGGGCTGATGGTCAGCATCATTACGATGACACCAATAATCGTCACAATGGACGTAATAAGCTGGGTCAAGCTCTGCTGCAGGGTAGTACTGATATTGTCTACATCATTGGTCGCCCGGCTTAATATTTCCCCGTGCGTCCGGGAATCGAAATACTTCAGCGGCAGCCGTTCAAGCTTGCTGTTGATCTGCTCACGCATATCATATACGACCTTCTGCGCCACACCGGCCATTACATACTGCTGTATATAACTGAACAGTGAGCTTAACAGATACAGTCCGGCCAGGAGAATCAGAATATCATTAATATAGCCAAAATCAATTTCCGCTCCAGGTACACCCATCAGCTTGCCATAGGCGCCTTCAAACAATTTGGTGGTAGCTCTACCCATTACTTTAGGGCTAAAAATGCTGAATATGGTACTGGCAATCGCCATCACAAACACAATAATCAGCTGAACCTGGCGCGGGCGCAAATACCGGGTCAGGCGCCGCAGCGTTCCTTTGAAATCCTTGGCTTTCTCAGCCGGCATTCTCATGCCCGGACCGCCGGGTCCTCCGCCTGGTCCGAAGCCGCCACCTGAACGCCGGGGCGGTTTCATGTCTTTGTTCTGCTCACTCATGCTATTTCCTCCTCTGACAACTGCGAGGATACGATCTCGCGGTACACCTCATTGTTATCCAGCAGCTCACGGTGTGTACCCATTCCGACAATCTCACCGTCATCCAGTACGATAATCCGGTCTGCATCCATAACCGTACTGACACGCTGTGCGACAATAAGGACTGTAGATTCTGTAGTCTCCCCCTTCAGGGCAGCACGCAGCTTGGCATCGGTCTTGAAGTCAAGCGCCGAGAAGCTGTCATCAAACAGATACACTTCCGGTTTCCGTACCAGTGCACGGGCAATGGACAAACGCTGCTTCTGGCCGCCGGAGACATTGCCCCCGCCCTGGGAGATTTCCGAATTGAAGCCGTCCTTCATGGCCGTTACGAAATCATAGGCCTGGGCCACCTTGGCGGCATGAAGGATTTCATCCTCCGTAGCGTCTTCCTTCCCGTAACGGATATTCTCGTTAATGGTACCGGTGAACAGCACGGCTTTTTGCGGGATATAACCGATCTTGCTCCGCAGATCCTCCTGCGTCATCTGGCGTACATCCACTCCATCGACGCGGATCGCACCTTCAATAGCATCATAGAATCTTGGAATCATGCTTAGCAGCGTTGATTTACCTGACCCGGTTCCGCCGATAATAGCTGTAATCTCGCCGGGGCGTGCACTGAAGGAAATTCCGGACAGCGCAGGCTGTTCAGCCCCCGGGTAAGAGAAGGATACATTGTCGAACTCCACAAAACCGCGCATTCCGTCACGGCCGTCCGCATGGGTAGCCGTAGCCGTAGTCTTCAGGTCTGCAGTTGTCGGATCTGTAATTTCAGGCTTCATATCAAGGACTTCATTGATACGCAGTGCAGAGGCAGAGGCTCTTGGAATCAGGACAAACATCATCGAAACCATGATGAGGGAGAACATAATCTGCATAGCATATTGAATGAAGGCCATTAGTGAACCTACCTGGAGATCGCCGTCGCCAATCCGGATTCCACCATAATAGAGGATAGCAATCATGGAGAAGTTCATCACGATCATCATCAGCGGCATCAGTCCGGCCATAACCTTATTCACTTTGATTGCAGTATCCGTCAGATCTGCATTGGCCAGACTAAACCGCTTATTCTCATGCTCAATCCGGTTGAACGAGCGGATAACGCGGATACCGGTCAAATGCTCGCGCAGCACAAGGTTTAATTTATCCAGCTTGATCTGGATTGCTTTAAAGAGCGGAAGCCCCTTCATTCCAATGAAGAAGATCGCTCCAACCAGCAGCGGAATCACCACTACAAAGATCAGCGAGAGCTTGGCATCCTCTGACACCGCCATAATAATCCCGCCGATCATCATCATCGGAGCACCAATCATCATGCGAAGCATCATAGTTAATACGGTCTGGACTTGTGTAATATCGTTGGTAGTACGTGTAATTAATGAAGCCGTACCCAGCTTGTCGAATTCATGCAGTGTGAAGTTCTCGACATGGTTGAACATCCGTGACCGGGTGTTCTTACCGAAGCCGGCTGCAACCTTAGCCGACAGATAGCTGGCAACAATGGAGCAGACTGCACCGCCGGCCGCTACGAGCAGCATGAAGCCGCCGATTCTCCAGATATAATTCTGGTCGCCGTTCACAATCCCCCTATCAATAATGTCACTCATCAGGGTCGGGAGATACAAATCCCCCATGGACTGCAGGAATACGAGAATCAGTACTGCGGCTATTGCCAATCGGAAGGGTCTCAAATGCTTTAGTAATTTAATCAAGTTTCTCATCTCCGTTCATTTGTAACCGGTCTAGATTAGGCGGAGGATTGTCTTTCATGAAGGCATGTACTTTAAGCAGCAGCTCTGCCAGCTGGTCAGACTCTTCCTCACCCAGATACTCCACCATTTTGTTAAGCGTGGTGTCCATGTGCTTCTTGGCCTTGCGGGTAATAATTTTCCCCTGTTCCGTCAACTTGATGCGTACCACTCTCCGGTCGGAGGCGTCGGCTTGCCGTTCCACCATCTGCTTAGCCTCCAGACTGTTGATCAGCTGTGTGACCGTGGGCGGAGTCAGCCCCAGAAAGCGGCTGATTTCAGAAACCTTGAGTCCTACATCAGATGAATGGGACGCCCGTGCAATACATATCAATAAAGTCATCTCACTTGGCTTATGACCCTCCACGGAATGATGCAGGTGGCCTTTGCGCAGCTTCCGGAGTGCGGAGAAAAGCTTGTGTCCGACTGAATTTTCATCTTCTCTATTTATCCCAATGTTCCCACCTCTTTTTTAGTTAGGTATACAAATAATTAAATACTATATTAATTAGGCTACCTAATTATATTTTCCGGGCAATATTTTGTCAATTCCTGAATACGCTATCAATTATTACAGATTGAAGAACGCAGGTTGACGGATGTTTGTACTTTTTTTCACGTAATCACGCACAAATACTCCCTCGGCACGGATGGCCGGGGAGTGATCCTTAGATAAGGTAATGATTAAGCTAAATAACGCCAAAACGCTGGCTCTCATGATCAGTAATTTCTTCACGCTGTCTTACCTCCCGCAGCAGCTCCCTGTAAGCGGTCTGCTGGGTGTCGGAGGAGGCGTCTCTGTTTAATTCGAACAGGGTCACACAATTAATGAAGTCCTTTCCGCTATTCAGCCTGACGGTTAGCCGCAGACATTGAATAATATAGTCAATTCCTTTGGAGTACTGTTTACGGGAGATATAATATATGGCTATCTGGTAATAGAGACGGTACACACGGTCTACATTAATCGGGTCCTGAAATTGTTCAAAACGCAGCATTTCCCTGGAAAAGCGTGACAGCACAGCGTCTGCAGAGAATCCGAAACGGTTGGCCGACTCCAGAATAATGACCATGCCGGATAGAATTTCACCGGGATGCTCTGCCAAAAAAGCTATATATGCCGGCAGCACCGAAGTATTGCCCATTAATATCTCAAGGGTAAAGCCATTGGCTACAGCAAACAGCCGGAAGCTATCCACGGCACTGCGCCCTTCATCATCCAGCAGCTCAAACCATCCCAGATCCGCATAACCGGCGGTGTATTTCTTGGCCTGCTCATATTCTCCCCGCTTAGTAAGCGCTGAAGCCTTCAATAGGTAGCCATGGCCATAATAGACTACCAGCGGGCGTTCCGCCTGGAAAGCCTCCACCCGTTTCCCCTTGCTTCTGCGCAGCTCCTCGCGGTAGATCCCATGGGCTAATGCCCTAAGCTCATCGGCATATTTCTCTACATCCTTCCAGCGGTGCAGAGCAAAGCATACCTTCGCCAGCTTAAGCAGCCCGTCGAGCTGCATGTCCTCGGGAAGCAGACCGCGGAACGGCTCAAAGCGGATTACAGCGCGCAGCTTCTGTTCCATATCCACATCAGGAGTAGACTGCAGGGATTTGAAAATACGGTACTGGCTGATGGCCAGCCGTTCTGAGTAGCTATCCTGCTCATTCTCTACAATAAGCCTGTAGAACACGATAGATTCCTGTATCTTGCCGCTGCAGAACAGCCTCTCCGCAACCGTATAGATGATATCCAGCGGCCTGGGGTATTCCATAATTCTGCTCAACACTTCATCAATACACTGCCGCTTGCCAATTTCGGCACAGCGGACCAAAAAAGGCTCCACACGGCGGCGGGAAATTCTGTCCTCACTAAAGCACTCTTCCACATAAAGCGGATACAGCCAGCCCTCCGGGAATCCGAATGCCCGCGTCATCGCATCCAGTTGTCCCAGAGAAATCGGCTTGGGCGGATTGCCATGAAGGATCGCACTGAGACTGCCGCGGTTGAGTCCGGATATTTTGGCAAATGAGGCAAGATTATGGCCCGAGCGGGACAAATTTTTCTCAATTTCCGTTCGTAGCGTTGTCAGTTTTGCCTCCACCCGGCACCTCCTCAAGGATTCACTTGTAACCCTTCTATTTATTGCCATTATAGGTGATGACTATTGAAAGCACAACAAAACGGCCCCACATAGTGAGACCTCAACATCCAGAGGCTAACTGGAGTTATTGTATAATTCAGACTACTGCTGCAAGGCTGCTTTATTTCTGATCCGCTGGTTTTTGGTATTCTTGGTGTACCCTGCTGCCCCGTTCTTGCGGCTGCGCAGACTCTCCATCATCAGATTCTGGGCCAGTACAATATATCCGTCCAGCCGCTGGCTGAGTTCCAGAACCGCATGATCACTCAGACTCCGCTCCTGGGCCACCTCCAGCAATTCACTTCTTAAGTTTTCTATAGTAAGAAACAGCTCATCTTCTCTATAATCCCTGCTCTGGTTATCGGGAGAATTCTGGTAAAGGTTCACGGTTACTCACCTTCTCTCTATCAACTTCTCCCTTATCATAATTCATGATGCCAAAAAACATATTTTGAAAAAAAAGAAAAAAATGTCGTTTACAGTTCCCCAAGCACTTTCATCGCGAAGGCGATCCACTCCCGCGCCGCGAAGGACAGATAACGGTCTCTGCGCCAGATCATCCCCAGCTGCCAGGGAATCACAGGCTCGGTCAGGGGGATGACAGCGATCCGTGAACGGTCCATATCCCGGCATATGGTCTCCGGCAGCAGCGCAATGCCCATTCCGGCAGCTACCATCCGGCTGATCAGATCCCACTGCGAGCTCTCATAGACCACCTTGGGCTGGAAGCCTGCTTTGACACATTCCGAAATAATCCGGTCATGCAGGGCGAAGTCCTCCCGGAACAGCACGAATTCCTCTTCTGCCAGCTCTTTCAGCGGAACATTCTGCGCCCCGTCCAGACGGTGTCCTGCGGGAACCAGCAATTGCAGCTTCTCTTCCACAAAGGTGAAGCAGTGAAACTTGGCTCTGTTGACAGGCAGGACAATCGCCCCGATATCAAGCAGGCCGGACTCCACATCATCCTCTACCTTTTTGGCGCCGTCTTCATGCAGCCTTATCGTCACCTCCGGGTAACGGCGGTGAAATTCCCCGATGACAGCAGGAAAGAAACTGGCTCCTACCATAGGAGGCAGCCCAATGCGGATATGCCCCTGCTTCAGATTGCGCAGACTGTCCAGCTCCGAGGAGAGGCTCGTGAAGGACTCTACAATATTCTGCGCCTTAACCAGCAGAAGCTCGCCGGCATCTGTCAGACGGATGCTTTTGCCCTCCCGGTAAAATAGATCCGCCCCCAGTTCAATCTCCAGATTGCGGATCATCTTGCTGATCGTGGGCTGGGTAATGTACAGCGATTCCGCCGCTCTGGAGAAGCTGTTCAGCCTGGCCGCCTGCACGAAATACTCCAGCTGTCTGATGTCCATACCGGTAACCTCCATATATAGATGAAAGGAATGTGAGATATTCAATCTATTCATTGTACCTATGAAAGAAAAGGATGTAAACTTTCAGTAAGACGAAAGGAAGTAATCAATATGAAAAAGATCGCCTTAGGCTTACTGCAGGTAGCCGGACTTACCGTCTTCTCCCTGCTGGTGAATACGTTAACCTCATTTCTGCATATTCCGCTTCCCGGAAGCATTATCGGGATGATTCTCTTATTTCTGCTGCTGGAGTCCGGTGTGATCCGGCTGAACTGGGTGGAGGTTGGCGCCTCGTGGCTGCTTGCCGAGCTGCTGCTGTTCTTCATTCCTTCCGCTATAGGTGTTATGAAATACTCGAAGCTGCTCGAGGCAGACGGTCTGCAGGTGCTGGCGGTTGTACTCGTAGGTACGTTTGCTGTAATGGCCGGCTCCGGGGTACTCACGGGTGCTATTTATAGAATAAAGGAGCGTAGAAGCTCATGATAACCGGATTATTATTTCTTGGACTCACCATCGCTGTCTACCTCCTGGCCAAACGCATCTATGCCTCCAGCGGCAAAATGTACACTTCACCGCTGATTATTACACCGCTGCTGATCATCGCCTTCCTGCTGATGACGGGCAGCTCCTATGAATCTTACAATGCGGGAGGCAAATGGCTATCGGACCTGCTTCAACCGGCGACTATCGCCTTTGCGATCCCACTCCATAAAAACTTCAAGGTACTCAAAAAGCACGCCGCCGAAATTGCGGCAGGCGTGCTGTCAGGAACGTTTATTGCCGTGATCTCATCCATGCTGCTGGCCAAATGGCTGCATCTTAGCGGTGATCTGGCAACCAGTCTGGTGCCTCGCTCGGTGACCACACCGATCGCCATGAGCATCTCACAAAGCATCGGCGGCGTTCCCAGCATCACAGCGGTCTTCGTCATTCTGACCGGTGTACTGGGAACGATGATGGGACCGTCCGTACTCCGCCTTTTCCGCATTGACAATGAAATTGCGCGCGGGGTATCGCTGGGAACCGCAGCGCATGGTACAGGCACGTCCAAAGCCTTCGAGCTGAGTTCGCTGACCGGCACCATCTCCAGTATCGCGATGATTCTGACGGCGCTGTTCTCTATCGGGCTTGCGCCGGCACTGCTCGCGGTTTTCCTCCACTAGGCCGCCCCGGCTTGGGCCATAGACCGGCAGCATACGGCGAAAGCCATGCTGCGGGTCTTTTTTCTACATAGTAACCGTACATGCCTACAGCTTCACCGGCAATCCGCTCTGTGCGGAGTCATAAGCTGCGCAGGTCACCTTCAAGGTCTTATATCCGTCCTCATAATCGCTGAGAATGCGGGAACGGTCTCCGGTCCGCACAGCATGCAGGAACGCTTCGCTCTCCACCGCGTAAGGATTACCTGTGTTCTTGAATTCCTTGCTGTCCCCGCTGCGGACTTCCAGCAGACGTTCCGGGTTCCAGTCGAGCATTCCGTTATCATTATAGAAGCTGATGCCCGCTTTACCCACTTCCCCAGGCAGCACGCAGGTGTTGGAGATGCTGGCAATGATGCCGCTCTCCAGCTTCAGGGACACTGTACCCACATCGGACACGGTCACCCCTTCATGCTTCTCATGCATAATCCGGTTGCCGAACATCCCATAGACTTCTGTTACCTCACCGGCCAGATAACGCAGCAGGTCGACAATATGCGTAGTCTGCTCCGTGAATTGTCCTCCGGACTGCTCCTGGTTGCGCCACCAGGCAACGCCCGGCATACCGCCCATCCATTCTCCGACGATCATCCCTACCTTGTCCGAACTTAGCGATTGCTTGAGCCGCTGGATGTTCTCCTGATACCGGAAATGATAGCCGACGGAAGTCAGCAGCTGATGCTCCTTAATATCCTGCAGCAGGCTGGCAGGAATTGCCGTGCTTGAGCCCAGCGGCTTCTCGATAAAGAAGGGGATATCTCTTCGGATCAGCGCCCGTTCAATGGCCCCGTGGGACTGTGGAGGTACACAGATGTAGACGGCATCCAGCTTGTGGGCATCCAGCATCTCGATAATATCCCCATAGCCCTCGGCTCCGTAAGGACGGGCCATGTCCTCGCCCTTTGGCTTGCTGCTGCCGCAGACTGCCTTCAGTGATACATCCTCCATCCCTGCCAGCAAATCCGCATGCACCTTGGAGAACCACCCTGTTCCGACTATTCCGATATTTAGCGTCATGTCCTTACCTCCTGTTGTCTGATGAATACCTTTTCATTCGATTATACCCGCTTATGTCATGACAAAGTAGTCCCGCCACTCCTCGGGGAGCAGCTGCCGGTAAGAATTCTGGAGAAAGCGGTCATCCGCCAGCACAATAATGCCGCTGTCGTTCTCGCTGCGGATCAGCCGGCCCCCTGCCTGCTGCACCTTGCACATGCCCGGGTAGACATAGGCGTAATCGAACCCGTTCTTCCCCTGTGCTTGAAAGTAGCTCCGCAGCAGATTGCGCTCCAGCCCCACCTGCGGCAGGCCGACCCCGACCACCATCACACCATTCAGCCGGTCGCCCGGCAAATCCACCCCTTCGGAGAAAATGCCGCCCAGCACGGCAAAGCCGAGCAGGGTATCCGGATTGTCCGGGCGGAACGCCGCGAGGAAGTTCTCCCGCTCGGTCTCGCTCATCCCGCTGCCCTGCAGCAGGGTAGCGACTTCCGGGTATTTCTCAGTGAACACTTCATATACATTCTTCAAATAGAGATAAGAGGGGAAGAAGACCAGGTAATTGCCTTTCCTTGAGACCATCCCTTTCAGTGCATCGCTAAGCGGCTGTAAGGAGGCGTCCCGGTCATGGTAGCGGGTGGATACCGGAAGCACAGATACCTGCCACTGCTCTTTATGAAAAGGCGAGGACAGGCTCAGGCTGTAGTCCTCCTCATCTGCGCCGATCATATCCCTGTAATAGGAGAGCGGCGAGAGTGTGGCCGAGAACAGAATCTGGCTGCGGAAGCTCTTGGCCATCTGCTGCAGCAAATGCGACGGATCGAGATTGAACAGCTTCAGGTACACATCACCGCTGCGTACTTCCGCATAGGTAATGTAACGCTCATCATAGGTCTTGAACGTACGCAGCATTCCCTGCACCGCATAGTACGTATCCAGCAGGCTGCCGGCTTCCCCCTCCTCCGCCGGCGGAGTAATCAGCGAGGAAGCATGCAGCAGTTCAAGCTCGGCTTCGGAAGCGAAAAGCTCAAGCAGCTCCGGCAGCTCCGCGGGATACTCCGTCCATTCTCCCGCCCCCTTGTCCCCGCAGCTCTTACGCAGCGCAATGAAGAAGGCATTTACGGCCTTCGCGGCGCTGCTTAGCCGCGGATTCACTGTTTTGTACTGCCGCTGAAGCGCCAGGAACGGCGCCTTGGTAAGCGAGGCGGAGTACATCTCCCGCCCCCGGTCCACCAGATTATGCGCTTCATCCACGAGCAGCACCGTTTTTTTCTTCCGCTCCTCGGACATCCGCTTCAGGCTGATCCGGGGATCATAGATATAATTATAATCGCAGATGACAATGTCGCAGGCGTAGGCGGCATCCAGGGAGAATTCGAACGGGCACACCTCATGCTTTCGGGCATAAGCGGCAATGGTCTCGCGCGTCATCAGCGTTTCGTGCTCCAGCATATCGAGCATGGCGGCATTGATCCGGTCATAGTAACCTTCAGCAAAGGGGCAGGAATCCGCGCCGCAGCTTCCATCCTCACGGAAACACGCCTTCTCCTTGGCCGTAAGCGTAATCACATGCAGATGCAGCCCCCGGCTGTTCAGCATCATTACCGCCTCCTGTGCCGCAATCCGTGTAACCGTCTTGGCGGTCAGATAGAAGATGCCGGACACCTTGTCCTCTCCTAGGGCTTTGACCGCCGGGAACAGGGTGGACATCGTTTTGCCGATGCCTGTGGGTGCCTGCGCGAAGAGATTGGCCCCCTCTGCAATCGAAGTGTAGACTGCAGCAGCGAAATGACGCTGGCCGGGACGGTAACCCGAGAACGGAAACGACAAGCTTTGGATGCTCTCTCCCCTCTTCGCCTTGTAGCGGACCATCATTTCAGCATACGGCGCATACTTGGCTACCGTCTCTTCAGCAAAGGCTGTCAGCTCTTCGCGGGTCATTTCCCTGTATAGGCTGTACTGCTCCTCACTTCCCCGCTGCACATAGGTTAACTTAACCTGTATTGCCGGAAGATCCAGATCCTGCGTGAGGATATAGGCATACATGAAAGCCTGTGCCCAGTGTACCTCCCGTCCTTCCAAGGCGGAATCCGGCGTTCCGGCGATAGATTTGATCTCCTCCACAGTCAGGCTGCCGTCCCCGGCTGCAAGCAGGCCGTCGCAGCGCCCGTCGATGATGAACAGCAGATCCCCATGCGGAATCTCCGTTTTTAAATACACCTCTTTGCGGTCCGCTTCCTTATATTGCTTCTGAATCAGCTGATGGCTGCGCGTACCCTCCACCATAGCCGCACCGCTGCGGAATCCCGGCTCCAGACTGCCGCTGCTGAAGGCATACTCCACCAGTGCCCTCACGGATAAAGCGATTTCTGCATAGCTCATCATGCATCACCTCCATTAATTCCCGGTTTGTTCTTTTGACTCAGACGTCATTTTCGTCCTTTATCAAGGATATAACCCTGCCTGAGGGCGTTACCGGCCCTTGGATTCATTCAGGATTGATTTTACGCTTTCCCCAAAGGGTATACGGCGGTTTCTGATTTTTGACATTCCTTGCCTGGCGCTGCATAATAGGCTTTATTGATAATGGAATTCTTTTGTCCTCATGCTGCTGTTTCCTCCCAGCCGGGAAACATGTTTATTCTTAAGAAAGAAGGCGAAGCTGTGTCATCCGTAACGATCAAACGATGGTTGCTCAAGCCATTTGTGTTCTTCTCAATTATTTTTGTCCTTAAAAGCCTTTTAGCCTGGGGTGTCATTTTTGAAGACCTGCAGTTCTGGAAATCGGTACTGACTGAAATTCCTTTTGTCTGGGCACTTTTCTTCCTGATTGAGCGTTTTGCCTCCAAACGAAAACTCGGATATTACATGACGGTTAATCTGCTGGTTACCGCCATCTTTTTTGCCGCTATTATGTACTTCAAATATTACGGGGTTATTGTCACTTACCATGCGGCAGAGCAGGTGAACCAGGTCACTGCGGTGCGCAACAGCGTATTCTCACTCATGGACCCTTATTATCTGCTGATCTTCACCGACATTATCGTCCTTGGCTTCTACTTCTTCATTAACAAGAACGGACGCAACTACAAGAAGGATAAAATTAACCGCCACAACGGAAGAATGCTGCATGTCGTCCTGTTCGCAGTTTCACTCGGACTCTGCCTGTTCAATATTCTTCCCAACAAAGCAAGCATGAACGAAATCAAGAAGGCCCAGGAAATGGGCATCCTTAATTATGAAGCATATACTATCTTTGCTCAAGATAAACCAGAGCTTGTAAATGCCAGCGAGATTACGCAGGATACCATTAATCAGCTTAAGGGAATCGATCCTTCAGCGATATCCCCGTATGCCGGGGCTGCCAAGGGCAAGAATCTGATTATTATCCAACTGGAGTCCTTTCAGACTTTCCTGATGGGCCTTAAGATAGACGGCCAGGAAGTCACACCTAACCTGAACCGCCTGATGGAGGACAGCCTGTATTTCAACAACTTCTATCAGATGGTCGGCCAGGGCAATACTTCAGATGCAGAATTCGTAGTCAATTCATCCTTCTACATTCCTCCGCAGGGGGCAGCTACAATGTCTTATGTGGATAAGGAAGTGCCAAGTCTGCCGCGCCTGCTGCAGGCCAGCGGATATCAGACAGCCACCTTCCATACGAATGATGTGGAATTCTGGAACCGCGGCGAGCTGTACAGCTCACTGGGCTGGGAGCATTATTACGATCACAAGTTCTTCGGGGACGAGGACACCTTCTTCTTCGGGGCTTCCGATGAAATGCTCTACAGCAAAACTGCTGAGAAGCTGAAGGAAATGAAAGACGGAGGACAGCCATTCTACGCACAGGTGATCTCCATGTCTGCGCACCATCCGTTCACTATCCCTGAAGAGAAGTACAAAATGAAGCTGCCTGAACGTTATGAAGGCACTTTCGTCGGAGACTATATCCGGTCGCAGAATTATGCTGACTATGCCTTCGGACAATTCGTGGAGGAACTGAAGGCGGACGGAATATGGGATAACAGCCTGATTATGGTCTACGGCGACCATATGGGACTGCCTATCTACTCGCTTGATCATGACGACAAGGAATTAATGAAGGAAATCTACGGTTATGATTATGCCTATGCGAATATGCTGAATATCCCGCTGCTCGTTCACGGCAAGGGATTGGCGCCGCAAACACTTGAGCAGGTGGGCGGAGAAGTGGATATTATGCCTACTGCTGCCAGCCTGCTGGGCGTATCGATGGATAACAATATTCATTTCGGCCAGGATTTGCTCAGCCAGTCTTACAATCTGCTGCCTCAGCGGTATTACCTGCCTACCGGTTCGTTTATCGCCAGCTCCGGCCTGCTGATTCCCGGTAACAGCTTTGAGGATAATACACAATATCCGCTTGCTAACGGCGGTCATACTCCGGCCGGCACCGAGGATGAATATACCCGTGCCTTACGGCTGCGCCAGTTGTCGGACAGCTATGTTACACAGCTGCCGGACAAAGAAACGGCTGAAGAATAGTTCTGAGCCTGTCGTAGAATATACAGAAATAAGCCAGCCTCCCGAAACTTTGGGGGCTGGCTTATTTTATATACTTCATGGCTGCTATCACTGTTCAAGGATTATCGTTCCTGCTTCTCAAGCAGCAAATAATAGTGTGCGAAATTCTCGAGTTCTTCTGGCTCAAGTATGGATAAATGCTCCTCCAGCAGCAGCATCGACCGGTGTTGCGCTTCTTCCAGAACTCCTTGCCCCTTATCGGTTATCGTCACGATTACCGCCCGGCGGTCGTTCTCATCGGGAACGCGCGCAATCAGCTCCAGCAGCTCCAGACGGTCCAGCATTACCGTGACCGCACTGGATTTCACCTCCATTTTATCGGCAAGATGAATAACCCGTGCCTGTTTCTCCTGAGCGATCATATGCAACAGTCCGAATTGCGGAACCGTTAACCCTAACTCCTTATGCAGGGACATCTGTGACATTATTTTGCGCTGCACCTTCCACATGGATATGCCCACACGTTCGATCAACGGATTGATATCTTGCGTCATCCCTTCAGCTCCCAGTCCGTTTGTCTTATTCCAAGCGTACCATTATCTTGGCTATAGATTCAATGTTTTTCGTTTACACAAATCATCATTCTCTGACACAAAAATACTTTATTCTGGCTGATGCCTTGGCAGCAGTGATGCGCTATAATCGTAGCAGTGATGAGAACTCACTTAATATACTTAGAGTCAGGGCTGGTGATCATTTTTATGAAATTGGCAACAAAATTAACGTGGATGATGCTGATTGTACTGCTTCTGGTCGGATCATCCATTGGCTTCTTCGGTTATAATGCTGCTTACAAGCAAATCGATGAAGCCGCAGGAATTGAACTGGTAGGCTGTGCCAATATAACTACCGGCCTTATTGATCCCGCCGATATAGCTGCTCTGGCTGCAGGCGATACGAGCAAGTTAAGTGCCATTGAAGACCGCATAGGCTGGATTAATGAACATAAACCTATTTTTAAAGAAGCGTTCATCCTCTCTCTCGACGGCAAAGTGCTAGCCGCTGACGCCCGGTTCAAAGAACGAGGTTATAAAGCCGGGGACCCCTTCTATTTCTCCGATGAAGATAAAGAAATGATTACCACCATGAAGCATTCCGCATACTCCAAAGTATATACATATCAAGGAACCTCGCTTAAAACCGGCTACGGCCCCATTTATCAGGACCATGACCCTACCAAACCAATCATTGCTTTGATGGCTATTAACTTTGACGGCCCGCTGATTCAGACACGGACAATGGAAATTATTACTCAGCCCTTCATTATCGGGAGCTCGATTCTGATTGTGGCCATAATTGCCGCATATCTGATGATTCGCCGTATGGTGAACCCGCTGACCAAACTGTCCGCTTCCGTAAACACCGTAGCCAAAGGTGATCTTAGCCGGGAACCTCTACTCTTCAAGAGCAGGGATGAGATCGGAAAGCTGTCGGGCGATTTCAATGACATGACCCTGAATCTGCGCAATCTGATTACACAGGTTAATGATACCTCGATGCTGGTCGCCTCCTCCTCCCAGGAGCTCTCCGCCAGCGCGCAGGAGACCAACCGCGCCGGGGAACACAGCGTCAATGTTACCCTCGAATTGGCAGACGGTGCACATACGCAATTGCAGAACCTCGAAGGCAGCTACAAAGCCGTACAGGAAATGTCGCATTTCATTACCGAAATTGCCGACAATGCAGATAGCGCGATGAACAATGCCGCCGTTAACGCCCAGAAAGCCCGGACAGGCCGGGAGTCTATGGATTTGACCACATCCCAGATGGGGATTGTGAGCGGAAGCATCTCCGATCTTTCCGGCATTATCCAAACGCTTGGCAGCCATTCCAAGGAGATCGAGAATATTGTCGGTACGATTGCCAGTATTGCCGAAGAAACGAATCTGTTATCCCTGAATGCAGCCATTGAAGCGGCGCGTGCAGGGGAAGAGGGCCGGGGATTCGCCGTTGTGGCAGGCTCTGTCCGCAAGCTGGCTGAACGTTCGGCGAGGTCTGCCGGCCAGATCGGTGAACTGGTCAGTCTGATTGTGAATCAGATGGACAAAGCCGGAGAGACTATGAAACGTTCCACAGAAGAGATGCATCACGGCAAAGAGATGATCATCGCTGCCGGACATTCCTTCTCAGAGATCGAGACCTCCGTCTCCGATATGTCTTCGCAGAGCCAGCAGATCTCGGCAACCGTCCGTGAGCTTGCGCTAATCTCCGACGGCCTTGTAACTGCAATTCAGAAGATTGTAGATGTCTCTAACCAGACTGCTGAAGGTGCAGAGACCTTATCGGCCTCTTCGCAGGAACAGCTTGCCGCCATGGAGGAAGTAGAATCTTCCGCGGCATTCCTCTCCTCCCTCGCCGAGAAGCTGCAGGTATTGGTCGAGAACTTTAAAATCGCCTCATAAAGCGGGGCCTGGCTTCGAGGATTACTCAGGTACTATCCGGTGACCCCGGGCATATAAATTCTTCTCTTTCAAAAAAAGGCTGTCCCGAACGTGGAATGATCCACGGCCGGGACAGCCTTTTATTTCGAATGAATCTGCATGCATTATGCCGTATTCTCTATGAACCATTGGCCCAGTTCATTAACCGGCATGGGCCGGCCGTAGTAGAAGCCCTGCATCACTCTGCAGCCGAGGGATTGCAGCAGTTCAATCTGCTCTGTAGTCTCTACGCCTTCGGCAACAACCTCCATATTGAGATTGCTGGCTATGGCAATGATATTACTGATTATAGCTTTCTTGGAGTGCATCTTGCTCTTACGGATGAATACCTGATCAATCTTCAGTGTATTGACCGGAATCTCATCCAGATTGCCCAGGGAAGAGAAGCCTGTCCCGAAATCATCCAGCGAGACTCTTACTCCGAGATTCCGCAGCTTGGAGAGCTGGGCAACCGTTTCTTCCATGTTGTTCATCGCAATGGACTCTGTAATCTCAAGCTCAAGGAAATGCGGCTCCAGGCCAGCACGCGACAGCGCTTCTTCTACCACATCGTACAGACTGCCGTTCTCAAACATCCGGGCTGACATGTTGATCGAAACCGCTACATTCGCCACCTTCGCCTTATGCCAGAGCATATTCTGTCCGCATACATCATGCAGCATCCAGTAGGTAATCGGCACAATCAGGCCTGTCTCCTCGGCAATCGGAATGAATTCAGCCGGAGAGATAATTCCGTGCTCCGGATGTCTCCAGCGCAGCAGCGCTTCAAGACCTACGGTAACATTCATGAGTGAATCCCACTTGGGCTGGTAGACAACCATGAACTCCGAGCGGGCGAGCGCCTTGCGCAGATCCTTCTCCAGCGACATCCGCCGTACCTGATGGCGGTTCATTTCCAGATCGAACACACTGAACTTGTTCTTGCCCGAGTCCTTGGAGGTATACAGCGCTGTATCTGCAGCCTTCATTAGCGCCGAACGGTCCGTTCCATGGGCGGGAGTCATGCTGATCCCTACACTGGCCGTTACATACAGCTCATTGCCTTCGATGCTATAAGACTTCTTAAGCTCCTGCAGAATATGCTGCGCTTCTTCCTCCGCTGCTCCAATCGTACAATCGGGCAGGGCAATCAGGAATTCATCGCCGCCCAGCCGGAAGACCTTGCCCTTCCCGCCCACACAGCGGGTCAGCCGTTCGGATACTTCCCGCAGCAGCAGGTCGCCGATATCATGTCCGAGCGTATCATTAATGGATTTGAAGCGGTCCAGGTCGACGAAGAACACGGCTCCCGAGATACCTCCGAAGAAATCATCCTTGAAATAACGCTCCAGTCCATGCCGGTTCGGCAGTTCAGTAAGCGGATCATGGTAAGCCATACGCTCCAGCACATGCCTGTCCAGAAAAACAGCTCCGCCGGAGAGTGCCAGCATAAACAGGGTAACCAGCGAAATGCCGGTCAGCAGAATGACATCTGCCTCCATGAGTACAGGTTTCGTGCCCAGCCAGTTGTCATACTGCAGATGGCTTGTTGTCAGACTGGTATAATGCATTCCGGTAACCGCAAGGGCGATGAACAGCGCCGAATACAGCCTCCAGCGGCTATAGCCTCTATAATCCTTGAATTTGCGAAACATAAATACTCCGATGTAGGAGGCCAGCAGAGCAATCAGAACGGACAAGGCCTGGTCCTTAATTTCGTAATGAACCTTTGCCTCCATCTCTATGGAGGACATTCCGATATAATGCATGAGTGAGATGCCGCCGCCCAGTATTACACCCCCAATAAGAAACCGCCACATTCTCTGGCGGGAAGCCGTCGCTATCTGGAGTGCCGCATAACAGGACAACATACTGACGAGCAGGGACAGAACGGCTGTACCCGGATGGTAGCTGACCTTGAAAGGGAGATGGCTGGCCATAATGCCTACAAAATGCATGGCCCAGATTCCGCTTCCCAGCACGCAGGCACCAGAGAGCAGCCAAAGACGCCTGACTCGGCCAGTGGAATGGGAAACCTGCGAAATCAGATTAAGCGCAGAGTATGCCGCAGTTGCAGCAAGCGCAAAAGATAGTAAAACAATCCAAATATTATAGTGGATTCCCATTTGATCCATAGTTGACCTCTTCACCGGTTTTATTATCATCGTCGTTTTCAGTGTTAACCTCAAGTTAAAAATCAATATACGAATAGTAGATAAATGGAAGAGTGCATAGAGATTATAGGCGATCCCTGAAATATAACTTTAGCTGTATTTTACCTTGTATTTGGCAGACTGTCTAAGTAAATACTGGAACTTAGACCCTTTTTTTAATGTGGGCAAAAAATGTCCATATTTGGCGTCAGCCCCCCGCGCGGAGGGTTGGAAACCGGCTGCTGCTTGATTCCTCCGGCAGGAAGGCCCGGTGCCATATCCAGGCGTTTGCAGCTGCCAGAATTACCAGATAGATGTATATTCCCGCGGGAATTAAGGTGAATACATAATGTATCCCGGCCAGTCCCGCCAGAACAAACAGCTGCACAAAAGCACTGCCGGTGAATTCCTTCCGCCGCGCTGCTTCATACTTCTCCGAGAACGGCAGCGCCCTGGGGAACAGAAGAAAGCAAAGCACCGAATACAGCAGCAACGCAAGCAGTACGGCTGCCATATCAGCAATAATCCTGGACCCGAACAAGCCGATGAACACGGCTGCCTCCAGAGTAAACAAAGGCACCAGCAGCTTAAGCACCACTGCCTTCAGCATCCCGCGGTATACCATAGCCGTTCCCGGCAAGGGGATTACTTTATAGATCCATGCGCCTTTGTAGCTGCTGGAGTAGCGGAGCATTTGTACCGCCGTCATCATCAGGAGAGCACTGTAATAGATAAACAGAAACGATCTGGAGCCTCTGATGGCTGCCAGATCCCCGCTCCACACCTGATTGAAGATAAAGATAAAGGGCAGCACGAGGGACAAGCCTACAGTTGGATATACCCTAAGCTTGAATTCGCGCTCATGCTTCATCATCGACCAGGTGAAACGGAAGAACATCGCCTCTACCTTGTTCCGGCATGTTATCTCTGACAGCCTGCGGGATATCCGCCCGGTGCCCTGCCCTGAAGCGCCTTGTTCAGCCAGCTTCTGGAGACTGCTTTCAAACAGCGGCATCAGCCGGATATAGGCTGCAAACAACACGACAGGAGCTGCGAGAGCGAGTACGGCCAGGATAGTTAGATGCCTGCCTTCCGCTCCCCCAACCAGCAGCTCAAACGGAGCCCCGAACCAGACGGGAGGCAGCGCGAAGTGCCACCAGGCAGGAGTGAAATTCAGGCCGAACTCTGTGATATTAAAGAGGCGAGATACGAGCTGAGCACCAACAGTTACGCCAACGGACAGAATAATCTGCACATAATTGATGATGTCCTTAAGCTTTTCACCGTCAAAAAACCTTAAAATCAGCAGATAAACCAGTGCGGTAAACACCAGAATGAAGCCGTCCATCAGGATGATCTCCGCAGCATACAGGAAGAAGAACAGCGCCCCGTGCCGGAATAACGAGAACAGAAGCGAGGGGCCGGTGAAGGTCAGGGTTAACGTGAGCAGATAGATCAGAATATGTATGCTTTTGGCCATGTTTAGCGTCCGGCGGTCCACCGGCTTGGAGAAGAGAATGTTTTTGTCCCGCAAATCCAGCATGACTGTCGAGAAATCCGATATCAGCGTCGTTGTGATCATGAACATCACTATGCTGAACATCAGGCTCATGGTCAGGATATAGTTGTCTGCAGGTGCAACCAGCGCGATCAGCATCAGCCCGAGCAGCAGATACAGCCACTGTACCCGGAACGGAGAGCCTTCCATATTCAGCTTGGGTTCCTGCGATCCCGAGAATATCGTTGGTGTCCGCCGGCCGTCCATCGTGAGCTTAACCTGAAGAATGCGGCGCAGTACGGCATAATCGGCTCCGAGCGCCTTAAATATCCACTGCACCCGGTCCAGCAGCTTCAGTACAAAGAATTCATTCATGCGGCGCACCCTCTCCAATCACAGCAACGAACTCACTGGCGATATCCCTGTACTTGTCAAATCCGGTCAGCTGATTGAAAATCTCCTCAAGCGAGCCCTCCCGGCTCTGCTCCCGCAGCTGGGCGAAGGTTCCGTCCGCAACGATATCACCCCCGTCCAGCAAAATAATCCGGCTGCTGATCTTCTCCACCACGTCCATAATATGCGAGGAATAAAAAATTGTTTTGCCCCTGGCCGCAAGTGTTGCAAAAATCTCCTTCACCACCATTACACTGTTGGCATCCAGACCGCTGAGCGGCTCGTCCAGGAACAGAATATCCGGGTCATGCAGCATGCTGGCAATCAGCAGCACCTTCTGCTTCATCCCTTTGGAGTAGGAGGCAATCCGCATGTCGTAGGCCTTACTCAGGTTCAGCAGTCCCATCAGCCTCTCCGCCTTGAGCTCAGCATCCGCCTTCTTCATGCCATACAGCTCTCCGATAAACGTAAGATATTCCCGGGCAGACAGGCTGTCATACAGCTCTGCCACCTCCGGCACATAGCCGATTCTTCTTTTGTAGACCGTGTCCCCGTCTGAGATATCTCTGCCAAAAATACGCACCGTCCCGCTATAGCCCTCCACGAGCCCCAGCATGATTTTGACCGTGGTACTTTTGCCGGCGCCATTGGGTCCGATGTATCCGATAATCTGTCCCCGGTATACCTCCAGGTCAATTCCCCGCAGCACCATTCTGTCACTGTAATTCATCCATAGTCCTTCAATTGAAATGACCGGTTCTTCTGTATTACCCACTACCCTCTCTCCCTTCGGCATGCACATCCATCATCTTCAATTACGTTTTAGGTGTTGTCCCTATTTTAGCAAATTTTAACACCTGTTACCTATGAGTTATCGCAACACACATACATTGCAAAGGTGAACGTCAAAAAGAGCGGCCCGCAGGCCGCCCATAAAGAAATTATTATACTTGCGGCTACCGGGCAAGCAGGTTATAGATCACCTGTGCCGCCTCGGCCCGTGTGGAGAATTCCAAAGGATGAATTCTGCCGTTGTCACCTTCTACTACACCGCGCTGCACAAGAGCCTGCAGAGCTTCTTGTGCGTAGCCGGCAACCTGCGGCGCATCGCTGTAGGTTGAGAGCGCCAGATCTGTCGTGGAGTCCGGCAGCTGACCCAGAACATTCAGCGCACGGTACAGCAGGGTGAACAGCTCCTGCCGTGTAATCTGGTTATCCGGCTTGAACTGGTTATCCCCGGAGCCCGTAGCAATTCCCAGACTCTTGGCAGCAGCCAGATAGCCGGAATAATAGGCTGTTCCTGCATCTGTAAAGTTGGCTGCTCCGCTGCTGTCCGGTGCAATTCCGTAGGCTTTGAGCAGCAGGACAATGAATTGCCCTCTGGTTACTAAGGCGTTCGGACTGTAGCTGCTATTGTCCGTGCCGGAAGTGATCCCTCTGGCTGCCAGGAAGCTTACAGCATTGTTGTACCAGGCAGTATCAGCAATGTCAGCAAATGCAACCTTATTGTAGGCAATGATATATTGCGAGAAATGAGTGGTCACAAATTCGACTGCTGCGGCAGCTGCCTTGTACCTGCCCTGGACAACATCTAGGCCGCCTTCCTTGTTGATGTTATATACGATAATAGAATGTGCCTGTTCACCCGCCAGCGGTGTATAAGGAAGACTGACGTGCACCTTCCCGCCATCGAAGACAGACACCTCACTATCTCCTGCCTGTACAGTCAGATCATACACCGGTCTGTCTCCGAGTACTGACTTGCCTTCCTCAGTTAAGGACACCTTGGCAATTCTAATGAGGATTGCCCCGCTATCCGCAGCAGCACTGATGCTGGCTACAGCAGTAGAATCGAACGTAATCTGCCCGACGTTCAGAATATTAATCTTAAGCCCGGCATTCGTGGCGGAGGCTGCTTCATTAAATGCACTTCGTGGAATACTGAGTTCCGCTGTCTTGGTATTGGCATCTGCGGCAACGCTGATTTCCAGGACAGCCTTCTTGCCTTCGGTTTCCGCAGCCTTGGCACTGTTCACAAGGCCTGCAACGGCTTCTGCAGAAATAGAAGCTGTAGTTACGCCTGTAGCTGTATCCGTTGTAGCAGTGGCGGCCGCCACTACAGTTACGGTATTCCCGGATGTCGTAGCGGATGGGGCCGGGGCCGGACTGACACTTGGTACCCGCACAACCGGAGTTCCGCCGCCATTGCCCCCTCCTCCACTATTCGAACCGGTTGCCGGTGTATATGCCGGTACGACAACACTGGTATCCGGGCTTGCCTTGTAGCCGAGCTTAGCCGCAGCTCTGACATTATAGGTCCCGGCGGACAAACCCGTAATTTCCTTATCCGGGGCCGGGATGTAGGCAGATGCCGTGGACAGCTTATACTCCAGTGCAGTGGTAGTGCCCGTAATGATCCCGTTCTTATTCTCGGATGAGGTTGGCGCAACGCCTTTAAGGCCGGTTGGGGCTGCCTGTTCCTGAATATTGCCCGGAACCACCACTTTTGCTACCGGACTGGCTGTGTAGCCTTCTTTTGCCGGATATCTCAGATCGTACACCCCAGGGATTAAGCCCGTGGTTTCTCCCTCTCCCGCATAAACATACGCAGTAACGGTGGACAGCTTAATCTGTAATTGACTGGTAGTGCCCGTAATCTTCCCGTCCTTGTTCTCCCAGGTTGTCGGCTTCACTCCCGTAAGTCCGGCCGGTGCCGCCTGTCTCTCCGTGAAGGCAGGAATCGTAATATTCGCCTCAGGGCTTGCCGGAATCTCTTCCTGGGCAATATATCTTACCTGGTAGATACCAGGTGTAAGATTGACTGGCGGTATATCCTTGGCATACGTATATTCCGTTACCGTTGTCAGCTTGTACTCCAGGGACTGCAGTTCCTCAGTGCTCAAAGCCCCTCTTGCACCGCTGATCTGCCCATCCGTATTCGCTGCAGAGGTCGGCGGGAGTCCCTTCAACCCTGCCGGGGCTGCCTGCTCTCCCGGGAGCGGAACAACAACCTCTACTGCTTCTCCCGCAGCATAAGGTATAACAGTGGTTCCTGCCGGTTTAATGATAGGGCCCTGAGAACCCGTAGTCGCTTTATACCGTACCAGGTAAGTTCCCGGAACCAGGCCCGAAATGGTATCACCTGCGGCCGGATGATATTCATAGACCGAATCCTGCACAGTCTTGTACTTGTATTCCAACTGGTCATTGGCACCTCTGATGGTGCCGTCTGCACTGCCATACAGCCCTGCAGGCACAGCCTCCAATCTGGAATACAGCGTGTTTAAAGCCTGGATTGCATTAGTATATCTGGCACCGTCGGAATATCCGCTGCTTACATACCCCGGCTGAATATTCGTCCAGGAGTACATCAGCTCCACATGCCCAAGAATAGGGGCACTCTCACCGGCAGCATCTTTGTTGTTCTTGTTGTAAGTAAAGAGATACGGCACTTGAAGCCGGTCACCCGTGACCGTCTCGTTCAGATCATTCACATAGCTGATTACAGAAGGCTTCGCTGCCTGATTATTCTCTGTCTTGATATTGGTAAGGTAGGTATTAACCAGATCAACATACAGATTGGCATACGGATGATTGCTCGTTCTGATCTGCAGCTCATTGTTATTATGGGGATTGGCCCGCCCGCTTGTTCCGGTGTTATTGCCGGACTCCGCTACCGTCAGACCCGAATCAAGCTTCGTATCAAAGAAATAGATTGTGCTTATGTTATGAGCTATCGCTTGTTCATTAATATATTTGATGATGGCCTGCGTATTCGGGCACCACGAGCCCCCGAACAACAGTGCATAGTTCCCGTCACTGGCCAAAATCTGCTGCAGCTGATGATAGGTTACATGCTCCAGCACAAGATCCTTATCCTCCGGCGTAAAAATAATATTCCCGTTGTTCTCTCCGGCATAGTTGCGGTTGAACGCTGTTTTAATATAATCGGACTCATTAATCACACTATAGGCGGAGGCTGCTTCAAACACCTGACGCACAGAGGCCTTATAATCATTGACCTTGGCTGAGTCAAGCTGGCCGTCTGTCAGGAATTGCTCCCAGGACTTTCCGTCCTTCAGATAAGAAACAACAGGTGCGCTGTTGCCCTGCCCATCCTTATGATCCTTGTTGTACAAGAACAGGAGAGGGGAATCAATCTTGTTGGCAGTAACCGTCTCGCCGGCCGCATTCACATAACTGACATTGTGCTGCGGGTCTGCCTTGTCATACAGCGAAAGATTCTTCAAATACTTGTTGACCAGATCCACATATTTATAGGCATACGGATTATTGCTGTCTGCAATGTCCAGCGTGGCTCCGTCCAGCTTGGTATCAAAGTTATAGATCACCGGTACATTAATACCGGCTTCCTTGGCAACCTCATTAATAAACCCGATATCCGCCTGCGTGTTCCCGCTCCAAGTGCCGCCAACCAGCACGGCATAGGTACCCTCACTCTCAAACAGATTGGCGATATCTTCATATGTAGCCGTCTTATATACATGGTTCCGGTCATTCAGGCGGGGATAATTCTCATAAAAATAGTTATATGTGCTGACTTCTCCAGCGCTGCCAGCTGGAAGAACCGGCTCTGCAGCCGCCTTCCGGGGATACCCGGCAAGACAAGGAGTGCAGCCGCCAGCAGCGGTGCGAGAATTTTATTAAGTTTTTGCTGTGTTTTCATTAGTTGCACCTCAACTTTATCTTTATTCTGTACTTTGCAATAACCAGCCTGCCCGTCAGTTTAGTAAGACGCGGAAATCTTAAGGGCAAACTTCCTCTACAGCAGCCGGGGCAGGAGCAGTATTGCTCACAGCAGGCGCCGGGGCAGAGGTATCAGCAGCTTGAGATGCGGAATTGCCGGAGGCTTGCGATGAGGATGTGCTGGCAGCCGGAGCTGAGGCCGGGGCGCTTGCACTCGCTTTGACTACCTCGGTTGTAGCGAACGTTACCTTCTTCGGAGCGGGCTGTTCGGTGGCCTGAGCCGGCGCTGGAGCGGCCGGGGCCGGGGCTGCCGTTTTAACTGGTGCGGCAGATGGTTGCACCGTCTCAGTCTTCGGCGCGGTAGTTGCCTTCGGAGCGGCTGTGGCTTTGGGAGCCGCAGCCGTTTGGGCTTGGGCAGCTACAGGAGCAGCTGCCGTCTTGGCTGTAGCCTGCGGCTGTGTCTCTTTAGCCGCAGGAGCAGCAGTCGCCTTGGCCTTGGCTTCGGCTTGGACAACCTCTGCCGTCCCGGTGGATGCTGCCGCAACCGTCTTGCCGGCCTCAGGTGCGGAATTCACCGAAGCCGGTGCGGCAGAAGCTGCTGCCGTGTCTGCAACAACCGGCGCTGCTGCCGTCTCAGCCGTGTCTGTTGAAGCAGCAGCTGCCGCTTCAGGCTTAACAGACTCTGCTGCAGGGGCTGTAGCAGTATCAGCTGGTGCCGGGGTTTCCACAACATTTGTGGCTGTGGCTGCTTCAGCCTTGTTGTCCTGCTTGGCTGATACTGCCGCATATGTCAGTACTGAGAACACTACGGCTGCAGTAATTACGGATATAGTAAGCTTTTTCATAGAGGTAACCCTTCCTTTCACTTCGCCCTAGGCAGTTTTTTGGGAACTCAATTACTCATCACAAAAAGACTCAACAAGACACACTGCTCGCGTGCTCATTGAATCTCTGGCGGTCCAGTCGATTCTTCTTACGAATTGCTCTCCTTACAGCAGCGGTATCCCATCCCCCCTATAGAATCAAAAAAGAGACTCAACAAAACGCATGGTTATGCGCTTCTGTTGAATCTCTGGCAGTCCAGTCGATTCCTGAATGACTTGCGGATAAGTTCCATATTATTCATACTGACATCCCTTGTCAATTGAAATTTTATTTATCCTATTTGTTTTATCGGATTAAATAAAATTAACATATTTATACCTTGACAATCATAAAATTTGTCTATACATTTGATCTCATTATTCGCATCAAAAAACTAGGCTTAGGGGGTCTATAACGGGAATGAACAACATCGACAACAATCTATTATCAGCCATTGAGACAAACTGGTATGGCTTCGTGGTTTCTATTTTTGTGTTTGGCATCCTGTATTTCCTGGCACGCAAACGGGTCGGCTTCGGCACCCGGGTCCTGATCGGGCTCGGAATCGGGCTGCTGGCCGGAATCTTTTTTCAATATTTCGAATTCGAAACCAATGCCATTACTACCTTCGGCAGTATTTATGTCAGTCTGATCCGCATGCTCGTTGTGCCGCTGGTATTCATTCTGGTATTAAACAGCATCTCCTCGTTAACCAACCTTGAATACCTGCGCAAGATCGGAATCAAGACCTTCGCCTGGTTCCTCGGAACAACCGGGATTGCCTCTGTTATCGGACTATCGGTAGCTCTGCTGCTCAATCCGGGCAAAGGTATCCAACAAGCTGTGCCGGAGGGCTTCACCGCCCGTGAAATCCCTACATTCTCACAGGTTATCCTTGATCTCGTCCCATCCAATCCTGTTAATGAAGCAGCTACCGGTAAGGTTGTACCGCTGCTTATTTTCGCCATCTTCCTGGCGGTGGCCATTATCAAAATCGGCTCCAAAAAGCCGGAGGCCGTTAAGCCTGTACGCGATCTTATCGAATCCCTGACCCTGGTGCTGCACCAGGTGGTCAAATTTGTAATCCGGTTAACGCCTTACGGCGTGTTCGCGCTGATTGCCGGAATTACGGCACGATATGGATGGGAGACCCTTCAGGAGTTGGGCAGTGTCATTGTAACCTCTTATGTCGCATTGATTCTGCACTTTGTGCTGGTCTTTGGCGGACTCGTGCTGCTCGTGGTCAAAGTAAATCCTATCCGCTTCTTCCGCAAGGTCTACCCGACGCTAACCGTTGCATTCACCACCAGAAGCAGCTATGCTACACTTCCGGTGAATCTTGAGGTTATTACGAAACGTCTGCATGTCTCACCGCGGATTTCCAGCTTTGTTGCTCCGCTCGGCGCATCTGTCAACTTCAATGGATGCGGGGGCGTATGGCCTGCTATTGTAGCTGTGTTTACGGCTCAGGTCTATGGAATTCAGCTTACCGGAACCGACTATGTCACACTGGTGCTGGTCAGTATCATCTCCTCCATTGGGGTAGCAGGAGTACCCGGACCGGCTGTAATCTCAACAACCGTCGTATTAACGGCACTCGGCCTGCCGCTGGAGGGGATAGCCATTGTTGCAGGGGTAGAAGCGCTTATCGATATGGGCCGTACTGCTGTCAATGCTACAGGAACTGCCGTTACTGCCCTATTGGTCGCCAATTCTGAAGGTGAATTCGACCGCGAAGCCTTCAACCGGGGCGATAACGAGGATGAAATTCTTCTTAACACAATATAAGTTCTGAAGAAGTCAACCGATTACGATATATGCGGTATGCTTAATTGTACTTTGTACAACTAAATCGTCTGATTTACAAACGGTTATCTGTTTAGTTGTACTTCGTACAATTAAACTGCCGTGTGCACCTTGATTCTCACCATTCGGGCAGATTTAGTTGTACAGACTACAGTTATTAGATGCACGCCTGCCTTTTCGCTGTTTTTAATTGCACATTATACAACTATCACTGAGTCTCCACTTGGAACTGAAACATACATTGCTGCCTTGTTGAATGAATTCAATTCCTTAGTGCTGATGTTGCACTAGAGCATAAAGACATACAGAAACGGATACCGCCCATGGGACGGTATCCGTTTCTCTTTGAAAGAATATTTATTCATGAAGGGAGCTTATTATCTCCTGTGACGGCTACACCAAGCTGATTCTTTCCCGCTTCCGGGCAGATTCCAGGCAGCTCTCAATCAGCTTCATATTATGCACCGGGTCCTCTTCGGCGATCCAGGGCTTGCCGCTGAAAACCGCAGTGGCGAAATGATCCGCCTGCTGCACGTAAGGATTGGCTCCGAAGGCTTCCACCTGCCGGGGCTCTCCGCTGCTGCCATACACGAAGAACTGTGCATCGTCGAACCTGGCGTTGAACGGCATCGGGATTTCGATCCGGCCTTCTGTGCCAAGCACCTCCAGCAGCTGGCGGTTATACGCCCACATGCCGCAATCGAAGATCAGGCTCCGCCCGCCGGGGAACTCAACCAGGCCGGAGGCCATCATGTCTACATTATCATGCTCCGGTGAGAAGAGCGCCTGCACAGTTACGGCCTCCGGCTCTGTACCGAACAGCAGCCGCGCCGCTGTAAGCGGGTAGCAGCCGACATCATACAGCGAGCCGCCTCCCCAGGCAGACTTGAAGCGGATATTGGAAGTATCCGTTGCATCGTTATAGGTAAACGTGCCGCGGATGGAACGCAGTTCCCCGATCTCGCCACCCGCTATGATCTCCTGCAGCTCAGTGATCCGCGGATGATGGCGGTACATGTAAGCCTCCGCCAAGTGAACTCCCGCCTTCCGGCAAGCCTCCACCATCCCGGCTGCCTCGCGGCTGTCCAGGGCAATCGGCTTCTCGCACAGGACATGCTTGCCTGCCTCTGCCGCGCGGATCACCCATTCATAGTGCAGATGATTCGGAAGCGGAATATAGACCGCATCGACATCCGGATCGGCCAGCAGTTCTTCATAGCTGCCATAAGCCTTCCCAATACCGAACTCGGCCGCAGCAGCGCTGCTCTTCTCAAGCCCCCGGCTGGCAATCGCCGTAATCACTCCGGTCTCTGACTGCTGGATGGCCGGCATTACCGATCCTGTGGCGATCTGCGCGCAGCCCATAATTCCCCAACGAAGCTTTTGTGTCATAGTTATACACCTTCCTTATATAAGTTCTTCCGCGTATACCCTATAAACACAATATCATAGAATCGGGTATATCTCTAAGCAGGCCAGATGGAGACCCATATAACAGCTATACCCAGAACTATGATTCTTGCCGCGCTCATGAGCATGAAATTCTTGACGGACAGAATGAAGGTCGTACCTTTATGCTGCTCCTGCTGGAACCGCGCGATATTGCGGCGCAGCGGAATCAGTGTCAGCAAGAGCAGAAGCACCAGTACCGGATGAATGCCAAGCAGGACCAGCACGATCAGATCCACAAAAGAAACATAGTAGAGCAGCTTGAACAGCAGCAGCGCATTTTTGCGTCCGATATACACAGGCAGCGTATACCTGCGGTTATCCATATCATCCTCAATATCACAGATGTTGTTAGCCAGCATGATGCCGGCAATCCCGAGGATGGCCGGTACCGAGAACCAGAACAGATACAGCACCTCAAGGAAATTAATGTGCAGACTGATCCAGTTGCCCTGAAGCAGGAGGGTCACCACCGCCTGATCTGAGTGAATGTAGGCCGAGATGAAGATAATGACGAAACCCATAAACAGGCCGGAGAACAGTTCCCCCAGCGGCATCCGCGAGATCGGAATCGGCCCGAAGGAATACAGGATGCCGATCAGGAAGGACAATCCGCCGAGCAGAAATACAATCAGTCCCGTCTGGGAGACCAGAGCGATCCCGCCGCCCGCCGCAAGTACAAGAAGAATGACGATCGTCGCCACCACCGTGCTTTCCTTCAGCTTGTAATGGACGATGGGATTATGGGTTTCATACCCGTAGCCGTGGGTTTTTGCCGCTTTTTTGAAATCATAATAGTTATTGATCGCCGTTGTTGCCATATCGAAGCTGAGGAGCGATACAAACATCAGCGCGAAGCGCAGGATATAGAAGTCCTCGAACCGGTATAACGCATAGAGTGTCCCCAGCAGTAGCGGCAGCATACTGGCTACCTTCGTTGGCAGCTCGACAAACTTGAAGAAGGTTTTTATATTCACGGCCATTCATCCTTATCTGTTAGATGCGCACTGTTACTTTGCAGAGGTTGTAACCGTCACCGGTGACCATTCTGCGATTACCGTCTGCCCGTGTGCGGATACGCTGCCCTCCGGCGTCAGATCCTTCTCGGTCATAATGCCCAAAGCGATAGTGAAGCTGTTGAATTTAACTGGCACATTCTGCTCGCGGCGCACCTCTTGACCGTTCACAAAGAATATAGCCTCGTTTTTGCCCCGGTGGTAAGTGATTTTGTAAGTATTGAATTCACGCGCCTTGAAGCCGGTATCCTCTGTGAAAATGCAGAAGTATTTGGTTCCCCCGGTCTCGGGTACTGTTACACCCGGAAACGGCAGAATTCCATACACACTGGCATATTTATCGTTACCGGCGAAGAAATCGAGCGCGGCACCTGTTGTGAAATCTAGTAAATTCAGCGAAACATAGCCGTCATACAGATCGCCCGGCGCTGTCCCCTGCGTACGGGCACGGATCTGCAGCTCGAAGCTGATCTCCCCCTCTTCAGGCACTTCTACCGGCTGGGCCGAATAATACATATGCTTGGCATTATCAAGAATCTGCACATGGTCGTTCTGGCGGCTCAGCTGAGCCCGCACATACAGATATCCATTACGTACAATAACTACAGCTTCCGGTTCACGGTAAGCCCAGAACGAGCCGTCAGGCAGCGTGAAGCCGCCGGTTCTCCAGACCTTACCCTCCGTCAGAATGGTATGGAAATCTCCGATTACGGTTTGTTTGACCTCAGCCGGTTGCACTTCTTCACTAATTGGTTTGTTCTTGTCCATGGGTTCTCCCGCTTTCTGTAATGTAGTAAATTCCGGTTTCAGACCAGTCCCTGAATAAGCAGTGCCACCGCCATGATCATCCCGCAGCGCACAGAGGCCCGCTGTGAGGCGCCCATGAGCGGCAGATAAGCGGCAGATGCATTCTGCGGCTGCAGGTTGCGGTAGACATGCACCGGTGCAATGGCCGTCAGCAAGGCGAGCAGCGCATACACCGGCAGTACATCAAGCAGTACACAAACAATAAGGGATGCATATGAGATATAGAGCAGTACATGAGAGAAAATCAATGCTTTGCGTTCGCCCCAGACTACAACAAGCGTACGCTTGCCGGCCTGCTGGTCAGCTCTCCAGTGCAGGAAGTGGTGGTTGAACAGCAGCAGCGTTGTCAGAAGCCCGATCGGCAGAGACAGCAGGACAGGCTTCAGGCTGAATTCACCAGTCTGAACGAAATAGGCGCCCAGAACAGGCATCAATCCGAACGCAAGGAAGATCGCAAGCTCACTGTAGCCCTTGCCGCGGTAGCCGAAGCGCAGCGGCGGCGCGACATAGAAATAAGCGATCAGTGCACCGCCGGCGACAAACCATAGTATCTCCCAGCCGCTGTACAAGCTAAGCAGTAAGCCGCAGGCGGCCGCAACGGCCAGCAGGCCCCACGTCAGAAGCGCAAATAGCGACTCCCGCATCATTCCTCCGGACAAGAAACCGGAATTCGTAGAGATGGCCTCAGGTGTATTATGCGCCTCCGTGTCGGTTCCGTTGCGGAAGTCCCATAAATCATTCACCATGTTGGAGAATAAGTGTGCCGCAGCTGCTCCGACAAAGGTTATAACAAACAAAAACGGATGGAATACTCCCTGCCATACATATGCCCCGACCGTTCCCAGGACAACCGGTATGAGCATAACGGGAATAACTCCAAACCGTGAGGCTTTCTTAAAAATCGTCCATTTTTCCATCATGCCAAGGATTATCTCCTTCAATTATTATTTGATAATAATTATCATTAAATTATTATACATCAAATTTCGACACTTTGGGGAGATTTACGCTGCAAAATATTCCCTAATCGTGGTACACTATTATAGATGGTACTTATTTCCTATTAAGTCTAAAATATTAAAGGGGAACACCATGAAACTCCGCAAAAAAATATTTATCTTCATTGGCTTTGTAGCCGTGCTCGGAATAGGCACTACCTATCTGCTTCTTCACATGATTCTGCTTAACCGTTTCGAGAAGCTGGACGAGGCGCAGCTGCAGCGCAACTTGAACAAAGCTGTAGCTTCCTATAATGAAGAACTGCAGGACATGAAGACCGGACTTCTCAATTACTCCGTGTGGGATGAAACCTACAGGTTCATGGAATCCGTAAGAAATACCGGCCCGGCCTTATCCGGCGGTACTGCCCCCACCCCCAGGAGCTTTGACCAGACCACCTATGAAATCAACCGTTTCGATATGATCGCCCTGCTGGATTTGAACGGCAGTCCAATATATGGCGGCTCCTACGATCTGGCATTAGGAAGTGTTACCCCCCTGACACAGGAACAGCTCACTCTTCTCAAGCTGATCCACAGCCGTCTGCCTGCTTTCACCGGAACCGAAGAGAGCAGGAGCGGCGTTGTTATTCTGGATAAGGGTCCTATGCTGATTACGCTCACGCCGATTGCCGGCAGCAGCAGTGACAAGCCGGTGATTGGAACGGCTGTTGCCGGAAGAATGCTACACCCGGAAGAGATTTCGCATATCTGGAAGGACACCCTCTCAACTATTCATGTGTCCCGCGCCACCTCTGCGCTGCTTGCGGAGAGCGGAGGCCAGCCGACCTGGACCCGTCCGGTCTCGGACGGTATGATGTCGATTCATACGGCGGTGAATGATTTGTTCGGTGATCCGGGCCTGATCATCTCCCTGAAGGAGCCCCGGCAGCTCTACAATAGCGGACTGAAGACCATAAGCACCTTCCGCATGCTCTATTTCATCTCCATGCTGCTGCTGCTTGCCGCAAGCATGCTCTTCGTCAACCGGTTTATTCTGGACCGGATGTCATCGCTGGTAAGAAATATCCGTGCTATCGGCAGCAGCAAGGATCTGTCTATCCGGATTCCCAGCACCGGGCGGGATGAATTCGGCGAAGTGGAGGTTGAATTCAACCGGATGATCGATTCACTTGAACAGGTGCAGGACGAGCTGCGGCAGCAATCCCTGCTGGACCCGTTGACCCAGCTGCCTAACCGCTCACTCTTTTTTGCCAAGCTGAATGAAGCCATCGCCGCGGCCAAAGGAATCAACCGGCAGATTGCCCTGGTATTTATTGATCTGGATCATTTCAAGACGGTGAACGACACTCTGGGCCATGATTTCGGGGATGCCATCCTGAAGGAGACGGCCTTCCGGATCTCACAGGTTGTCGGCAAACACGATGTGGTCTCCCGGCTTGGCGGGGATGAATTCACCATTCTGCTCTCCGATGTCCCCGATGCCGGAAGCATTCATATGCAGCTGTCACGGATTCAGGAGGCCCTCTCCATGCCGCACCATATCAAGGGGCATCTTCTATATAATACGGCCAGTATCGGCATCAGCATTTATCCGCAGAACGGTGAAGATGCCGATTATCTGGTCAAACAGGCTGATCTGGCCATGTTCCATGTCAAGGAGACAGGCCGCAATAACATCTTTCTGTATTCAGAGGATCTTGAGGCAGGGATCCGGCGCAAGAAGGTCCTGGCCCAGCAGCTGCTCTCTGCCGCAGTGGCGAACGAGTTCGAGGTGCATTATCAGCCTATCCTTGGTGCAGGCACTTTACAGGTATCGAAGGTGGAGGCGCTGCTGCGCTGGACCAGTCCGAGCTACGGAAGTATCTCACCGGCCGAGTTCATCCCGCTGGCGGAGAGCAGCGGCTCGATTGTCGGCATTGGCGGCTGGGTACTGCGGCAGGTCTGCTCCGATATGCGTGAATTCCGCAGCCGGGGGCTGGAAGTTACCGCCGCGGTTAATATCTCTGCCCTGCAGCTGATGCAGCCCGGCCTTCTTGAGCTGCTGCTCGATCTGCTCCATGAATATGAACTGCCTGCTTCGAGTCTGGAGCTGGAGATCACAGAGAGCGTTCTGGTCTCCGGGGACAGCATCTTCCGGTCGCTGCAGCAGCTTAGAGCCCACGGCTTCCGGATCTCGCTTGATGATTTCGGCACAGGCTTCTCTTCCTTAAGCTATCTGCGCCGCTTCCCTGTCGATGTCATTAAGATTGACCGTTCCTTCGTTTCCGAGATGTCCCCGGCCCCGCCGGGTGATGTGCTCGTCAAGGCGATTATTGAGCTAAGCCATAACCTCGGGCTGCAGGTCGTCTCCGAAGGCATAGAGCATAAGGAGCAGTTCGACATGCTGCGCGCGCTGGGCAGTGACGAGCTGCAGGGATACTATATCAGCAGGCCTCTCCAGGTCACGGCACTTTATTCTTTTTTAGCGCAGAAAAATTACTTTTCGGAGTCAAAATAAGCAGTAATTTTATAGGCAAGCTACCGGGTATATGATATGATAGGCAAGCTGATAACAGCACCCGCTCCGGGTGCTGTTATCCTATGCGAACAATTATGAAAATTGGAGGCTTTAATTGTTATGTCAGCGCAACCGCAAACAACTCAATCCGTCAAAATCGTCACCGCCGACCCCAGCGCCATCGGCTTGTTCGGATTGGCTATCGTCACCTTGGTCGCTTCTTCACAAAAGCTCGAAATTACAACAGGTCTAAGCTACGCTATTCCATGGGCTATCTTCCTCGGTGCCTTCGCCCAGCTGTTCGCATCCATTCAGGATGCCAAGCACAACAATACCTTTGGCATGACCGCTTTTGGTGCCTATGCATTCTTCTGGTTCGGCATGGGCGCAAGCTGGCTGATCAAGCTCGGGGTATTCGGTACGGTGCTGGCAGAAGGCGTTGATCCCAAGCAGCTCGGATTTGTTTTTGTAGGATATCTTGTGTTCACCCTGTTCATGACGCTCGGCGCTGTTGAAGCGAACCGCGTCCTGCTGGTCATCTTCATTCTCATCGACTTCCTGTTCCTCGGCCTCGCTATGGATTCCTTCGGAGTCGCTGCGGAATTCTTCCACAAGCTGGCTGCCGTTGCGGAAATGGCTATCGGAATTGTATCGCTCTACGGCTGCGGCGCATCTGTGCTCAATGCTCATTTCGGACGTACTTTCCTGCCGATCGGCGCACCGCTGGGCATCTTCAAGAAATAATTACAGGTTCAAGCTCAAGCTACTTGGGCTCAATCTTAAGAGCAACGGATAAATACTTGCTGCCCCCAGGCAGAAGGTGTTTATCCGTTTTGAATTTACACGGCTGTTTGTTAGGTTTTTCCTTGCGCAAAGACGATAAAAATGACATGCTATAGAGACACCTACGACATATCTCGACATTTTTCTGCGGTGCAGTAACCGCTTTTTATGAATAGCAAATCTACTGCTTTAATCTTTCGGGTATCGGAGGCAATCCATGGCTTTCATTAATAAAAAGCCTTTAACGATTATTGTCGGCTTCTTAGTCGTCCTGCAGCTCTCGCTGTTCTATTATTATTCCTTGTCCGTGAACCGGGAATACAGGGCTGAGAAGGCCGATCTGTCCTCACAGGCAGTCATGCTGACCTCAAATATTGAGGAGAGAGTGGCAATTGTCAAAGGCGTAAGCTCCTTTATTCAAACGGTCGGCTTCGATGCTGATCCCGCACTCATTAATAACTATCTGGTAACGGCACACAACAACAACTCAAGCCATGTCACGAACATTATGATCGCTCCTGACGGTCTTATCCGCTACCTCTACCCTCTTGAAGGCAATACAGCGATTCTGGGCAAAAGCCTGCTGCTGGATGCCTCCCTGGCCTCCTCCGGCATGATCCAAGAAACGATACGCTCCCGCGGCATTACGGTAGACGGGCCCCGTACACTAGCCCAAGGCGGCTATGGAATGGTAATCCGGCAAGCAATTTACAAAGACAACTCTTTCGAGGGCATCGTCTCGGTTACAGTGAAGATCGATAACATTGTGGACCAGCTTGCGCTCGAGGACAGCAATATATATGTTACAGCCGAGGACCACACGTTCCTCTTTGGCAATGAATCGAATGCCGATGACCTGCAGCTTACCGTTCCTGTTCAGGCCTATAATCAGCATTGGCTGATGGGGATATCCCTGCCCTCCTATAAGAAATGGCAAGTGTTCCGCAGCGTGCTGTGGATCGATATTGCCTTCCTGCTTGTAATTGCTTTCATTCTCTATGTCTCATGGCATCAGAGCCGGTTCAACCGTGAGCTGGAGCGTGTAGTCAGTCTCCGGACCCGTGATCTGAGCATCTCCAAGCGTTTATATGAAAAGCTCGCCCATTACGACAGTCTGACGGACATTCCGAACCGGCGTTATTTCATGGATGAATTCGAGCGGCTGCTGCAATGTTCTGACCCGACTCAGACTTATACCTTATTCTTTTTCGACTTGAACCGGTTTAAGGAAATCAATGATACGCTTGGACACTCTACAGGAGATCAGGTGATTAAAACACTGGCCGGCCGGCTGAAATCCGGTGATCTGCCCTTCAAGCTGTTCGCGCGTACCGGCGGAGATGAATTCGTCATGATCTTCCCTGACCTGCCGCGTGAGCAAATCCCTGTGGTTGCCGAACAGATTAGCTTAATCATCTCGCAGACGTTGCTGATCTCCGGAGCACATCTCAGCTTATCCACCAGCATCGGCATCTCCCTGTACCCTGAGCATTCGAAGAATAAAGATGATCTGCTCAAATTCGCGGATATGTCCATGTACCAGGCCAAGACACAGGAAGACGCCAACTTCTTCATCTTCGACTGGGAGCTGCGCGAGAAGCTGGAGCAGAAGACGATGATCGCTAAGTATTTGCATTCTGCACTGGAGCGGGAAGAATTCGTGCTGTATTATCAGCCGCAGATCAATGCCGTCACAGGTAAAATGATCGGTATGGAGGCGCTGATCCGCTGGAACCATCCCGAGAAGGGTCTGATCGGGCCCGGCACCTTCATCGCCGCCGTGGAAGAGGCCGGTCTGATGATCCAGCTCACCGACTGGGTGCTGCGCGAGGTATGCCGCCAGCTCTGCGAGTGGCGGAACCTGGGAATGCCGCTGCTGCGGACATCGATTAATATCTCCAACAGCTGGTTCTACAACCGTAATCTGATCGAGAATCTGCTCTCTGTGCTTGACCAGTACGGACTGGATACCGATATGCTGGAATTCGAGATTACAGAGAGTACCGCACTGCTTGAAGAACACTATCCGCTGCTGCAGCAGATGCGCGATCACGGAATCATCGTTTCCATTGACGATTTCGGCACGAAATATTCCTCACTGAATTACCTGAAGCATTTTCCCGTGAACAAAATCAAAATTGACCGGACCTTCATCACCGGCATCGGTGTCAGTTCCATTGACGAGACCATCATCAAATCCATCGTCTTCGTCGCCTCGCAGCTTGGCTATGACCTGATTGCCGAAGGGGTAGAGACGCCGGAGCAGCTCGCCTTCCTGGTGAAGCATGATTGCCCGCATATTCAGGGATTCCTGTTCTTCCCTCCGCTGCCTGCCGACGAAATCCGCAAGCTGGCTTCATAAACGGGGGATCGTTCGTTATAATAAAGGTGAGACTGAAGTTAACCCGAAAGGATTATGAGAACATGAATGGATTAACTACCGGCGAAATTGCCGGAACCGTTATATTTGCGCTGATCCTGGCCATACTTGCCTACCGCATTATCCGCGGCATGCCGAAGATGGCCGGAGATATTACAGCTTTCCGCAAACGCACACTCGTCTGGACCCAGGTGGCATTGGTACTTACGGTTCTCCAGTTGAACTTCAAAGCAGGAGACTGGCGTTTCGGAATTATTCTTGGACTGATCGTGCTCTTTACCGGAAGCATCTGGCTGTCCGCCCGCCGTTTTGATAACGCCCGTCTGGCTGAGTCCGCAGCAGAGCCGCAGGACAGCACCAGAGAATAACACACTAATCTTTCAAGTGGAAACGGATACCGTCCTTTTGAAGGACGGTATCGATACCGTCCTTTTGAAGGACGGTATCCGTTTCAGCGAGAAATAGAAGGATAATTTATAGCGTGTAACATATAAATTCTTATATTTGAATTTGAAGCTCCCGCATGGGGGCTTTTTTTAGGAGGAGTTGCTGTGAGCAGTACAAAAGCATTGGGCATCTACGGCTTCCGCTTCAGTGAGCCGGACAGGCTGCCGCTGCTGAATCTCTTTGCAGCCGGGCATTCGGTTGAGCTGAGCCCGGATTATCACTGGAACGGCCTGGAGCGCAGTGATGGTCCGCTGCTGCTCTTCCAGTACACCGTTTCGGGAAGCGGGATCTATGAGCTTGACGGGGAGAGCTTCAACATCGGCCCCGGACAGGCCTTCATGGCTGAGATTCCCGGCAGCCACCGGTATTATTATCCCGGCGGTACGGAGCCGTGGGAGTTCTATTTCCTGCTCTTCCGGCCGGAGCCGCTGCTGCCGCTCTGGAATGATATCAAGTCCAGAATCGGGGCAACCCCGGCCCTGGATTCCGGAAGCCCGCCGGTCCGCATGCTGCGCGATATCGTCCGTGAAGCCCACGCCGGACGGATTACCGATCCCTACTCGGCTTCCTCGCTGCTTCATCAATTCATGATGGAGCTCGGCAGACACACCTCCGGCGGTCCGCACGACGCGGCTGGATGGCCGCCGGCCATCCGGGAATGCGTCCGGTTCATCGAAGCGAATTACAGCTCCATGATCGGCCAGGAGCAGCTCGCCGGGAAGCTGGGCCTCTCGAAATTCCATCTGCTGCGGACCTTCAGCAAGGCAGTGGGTGTTACCCCCAATGACTATTTGAACCGGGTCCGCATTGAGCATGCCGTGGAGCTGCTGAGAACAACAGACTGCAGCATCGAAGCCATTGCGGGTCAGGTCGGCTATTCCTCTGGCAGTTACTTCATTAAGGTATTCCATAAGCTTACCGGGCAGACACCGGGTGCCTTCCGTTCAGGGAACGGCAGCCTGAATTACAGCCGTCTGTTCTTCAGCTGACACTTGAAGGTGTTACCTTTTCCGTGCCCCGTAAAGGATCAAACCGAGCAGGATCAGCAGGACTGGAAAGCCGGTGAGCAGCAGAAGAGAAGAGGCCATTCCCTCGTATGAGGTTGTGCCGACTACAATCGGAATCTCAAACACTCCAGATTGGGTAAGTATGAACATTACCAGACCGATACCTAGTCCGATTAACGCCATTCTGGTCATGTGTCTGGAAAATGATGTTGATTTCATGTGGATTTCCTCCATTTTTCGTGATTAATAGTGATTAATCTTGGTCCAGCCGTCTTCTTGACAGGTAAGCAGCCGTTAACAAGCCCATGCTGATTAATAGATAGACCATATTCGTAATGAGCAGATTCTCTGCAGAAGTCTCTGAAGTCCTTGTGCCCAGGAAATCAAGATAAGGCATTCTGCTGAACGGACCGAGGTACCAGATGATCAGGTATACCAGCTCAAAGGTACGGCCTGTCCCGGTCAACACCCCGCATGCGAGGGCCAGACTGGGAATCAGAAATACCGCTGCAGTCCAATAGAGGAGATGTTTACAATCTCCCTCGAGGAGCATTCGCAGGAGCAGACCTCCTCCCGTGATGCAGGTAAGCATAACTCCTGAAATCCACATCGCGGATAACTGACGGGTAGCGTAACGCGGGCTCGAAGCTACAAGGTATTGCGTCCCGCAGCGTGTGTCCCGGCTCCCCAGTCCGGACCAGAGCCTCAGCGGCCAGATCCAGACGGCAGGCCAGATCTTCCACTCGGCTGAGACGGAAATCGGAACCGCGAGTCCCAGGATGAACAGCACGGAGGCAATGACAAGCCAGCGTAGTGTAGCGGCGTCCTTCATCATTAAGCGCCATTCTGCATGGATTAAGGTCAGGAAGGCATCCCTGATGACTACAGGCGGCAGCATGGATACATGCACCCCGGAAACGGGGTGCCCAATTTCCTTTTGCAAATCAAACACTGTGTTATCCGCATCCGCGAGCCCCGTTCCAGCCCTCTTAGGCTTTCTTATAGCGTAACCTGTCTCCCTGAATCCATGAAACAGCATAGACGCTGCAGCAATCAGCACAAAGGCTGCTAGCCCAATCGACAGTTGCTGCGACAGCAGCGGCCACGTCCAGTCCACACCTTGCCATTCGAACAGACGGAGCGGCTTCTCCGGAAAGAGAATTCCCATCCCATAGGAGCCGGAGGATTGCGGACTGATCGCCATCAGGTCCTTCTGCATCGCTGAAATAATGAGATCCGGCCCGAATGGCATAACACCCGATCCAGCAGTAAAGAGCAGATATAAAACGAAGTAGAGAACATTACCCAGCGTCCCCTTAAGGATACGGGTTGTCTCGAACCCTACAGCCAGAGCAGCCACAACAGACATGAAAGGCAGCGTCAGGAACAGAAATGGAGATACAAGCGGCCACCATTCAATCACCCGTTCCTCTCCCCGGACCCATTGCATAATTAGCGAGGCTGCCATGACAGCTACGGTGATAGCGGACAGAACGGCGAAGTTACTGATCCATTTGCCGAGCAAATAGTATAGCTTCTTCACAGAGGAGGAAGCGATAATCTGTCCGACTCCGGTGGTCTCATCCCGTTCAATGCTGTTCTTAACCAAATAGAAACCCAGCAGGGACAGCAGCAGTGTGGTGGAGATGGCTACGGAGCCGCCGATCCAGGCTGAATTATAAATCCCCCGGTACCCGTCCAGATCCAGAGTGACATAAGCAGCCTCTGCCGGAGGGACAAAGAAGTAAGCCGCCAGCAGGGTTAGGCCGAGGATGACCAGAAATGCGTATTGTCTGATCCTTTCGAGAAAATCCGCCCGCGCAATATAGGAAATAGTCCTGATGATCCTCACTTTACATCCTCCTCCTGTATGGCTCTGGCATACAGGTAGGCCTCTTCAAGACTTGGAGCTGCTTCCACCGCCTGCGGAAGCGGCCGTGCCTCCGAGACCATGCGCACCAGCATCCCGTTCTCCTGCCGGATCGTACCGCTGATCAGCCAGCCGTTACGTCCTACCTGATATTCTTCATCCGGGATGAGGACGGACCATACCTTCCCTTGCACCTTGCCTAAAAGTACAGCCGGATCAGAATAGGCCATAAGCTGCCCACGGGATAGGATGGCAATCTGACCGGCAACAGCTTCGACATCGGAAATTACATGGGTTGAAAGAATTATAATCCGCCCCCCGGACAAGTCTGTGAGCAGGCTGCGAAACCGCATCCGCTCTTCCGGGTCCAGACCTGAGGTCGGTTCGTCGATAATCAGCAGGCTTGGATCATTCAGCAGCGCCTGGGCAATGCCGATCCGCTGGCGCATCCCTCCGGAGAAGCTGCCTATTGGGCGCTTCAAGGTATGCTGGAGATTCAGCAGCTCCAGAATATCCATAATCCGCCTTCTCATCAGACGGCCGCCCAGACCTTTCAATGCGGCTGCGTATTCCAGGAACTCCAGCGGATTCAGATGGGGATATACGCCAAAGTCTTGGGGCAAATATCCCAAGACCCGGCGAAGTTCATCTGGCTTCTTCTGAATATCTACCCCGTTCCAAATGACCTTCCCGGCTGTTGGTTGTGAGACGGTCGCCAGAATCCTCATCAGTGTTGATTTGCCCGCCCCGTTAGGCCCCAGCAAACCTATAATTCCCGGCCTGAGCTGAAGGCTAATCTCCCGCAGTGCCCAGACCCCTTTCTTGTACTGCTTGCTAACCTGTTCTATCTCCAGCATACTCATTCCCCCTGTTGCTCTTAGTGTAGGGTTCCAAAGTAAAATCGGAGTAAACGGCAGACAAACATCAGCCTAATTATGCAGCGGCAGCGTTACGCAGACCGAAGTTCCTTCGTTAAGACGGCTTGTCACGCTGATGTCTCCTGCGTGTGCCAGCACCAGCTGACGCGCAATCGCCATGCCTAGTCCGGTTCCTTCCGACAGGATATCAGTGGAGGTACCGCGGTAATATTTATCGAACAAACGGCTGACGTTCTCCTCGCTCATCCCTGCTCCATCATCTGCGATAACAATCTCCAGCCGGACACCCTGCCGGATAAGAATCTTAATACGGGTATCCGGAGGATTATGAAGAACGGCATTAAGGATTAAGTTATGCAGCGCCCGCCCAAGAAGCCGCGGGTCCAGCTCCGCTTCAATATGGGGCTCTGCGGTTTCGAGGGTCAGGTTAAACCGGGCAGCACGGGGATCATTAGTCACATCTGCCACAATCCGCCGTACGAATTCAACCAAATCCGTCCGTTCCCGCTGCAGGGGAGTCTGCTGCTCCTCCAGCCGGAAGGATAAATTCAAATCACCGATAAGCTCCTGCATGTGATTGGCCTTTTGTTCAATTTCCGTCAGAAATTTAATGGTTTCTTCCTTCGTCCAATCATATTGGGGAGACAGCATCATTGAAGAATAACCTTTAATATAAGTAAGCGGGGTCTTGAGGTCATGGGAGATCCCGGCGACCCACTCCTTCCTCATCTCGTCCAGACGTCTCCTCTCTTGCCTGCTGTCCTCCAGTATGCCAGATAATGTCTGCAGCTGGACAATCAGCTCTTTGAACAACCGGTACGGCCGCTTCAGCTTCTCCGATCTCCGGGAATAGATTCTCCGGTCACCTGCCGGATCGGCATATACTCCACCTGCCAGAAGGTCAATTCTACGGATAATGTAATACAGCGACTTCCCTAATGACCAGCCGGCAACGATCATGAAGCAGAACAGGATGGCAGGCAAGCTGATCAATACCGCGAGATCCTGCTCTGGCCCCTCGTCCGGCAGAATCTGCTCCGTTAGAAGGACTAGAACGCCACTTATAACCAGAGCAAGCAGAGGCAGACTCAGCATGAGATATAAGACAAGACGAAGACTCTGGCGCAGATTAATCTTCATGAATAGCCGCCGCCTTCCTGGCGGGAACGAATTTGTAGCCGATGCCGCGTAAATTCACTATGTATTTGGGATCTGCCGGATCTTCTCCAAGTCTTTTTCTAAGTCTGGAAATATGAATCACCACGGTCTTCTCATCTCCTGTCAGCGCCCGTCCCCAGACCTGTTCATATAACTGAAGCGCGGTGAACACCTGATTTGGATGCTCGCACAGAAAAACCAGCAGTTCGTATTCCTTCGCCGGACAAGGGGTATCCACTCCATGTACGGTCAGCACAGCAGCGCTTTTATCCACAGCAAACACACCGAAATCCATAACCTGAGCTGCCGGCGGCGCCGCCGGAGCACCGTACTGATTCTTCCGGCGCAACTGCGCCCGGATTCTCGCCACAACCTCCATGGGGTTGAACGGCTTCGTAATGTAGTCATCCCCTCCGATGCCAAGGCCCATTAATTTATCATAATCGCCCGAGCGTGCAGTCAGGAATAACACCGGAACCGTTGTATACCTGCGGATCTGCTGACACAGCCCGAATCCGTCTGTATCCGGGAGCATCACATCCAGCACAATGAGATCGAAGGAAGCGTCTTCGACCAGCGCCATAGCTTCCTGCCCAGAAGCTGCCGTTGAAATATGCCGGAATCCCTCTTTATGGAGCAGCAGTTCAAGCATCGTTAGAATCCCTTTTTCGTCGTCTACCAGCAAAATATGTTCATCCTGCAACCTCATCCCTGCCTTTATCCAAAATATTGAAAATCCTTGCCTGTATGCTGTATTCGCCGGGCAGGCATACTTTACCTCCGTACAACCATACTAATGACATTCTATGGATACTAATGGAGGGTTAACGAATGGGTAAAAAATTAAATCTGCTGATGTTCAGCGGAGAATATGACAAAGCCATGGCGGGGCTGATTCTGGCGAATGCCGCAAGGGATATTGAGGTGGAGGTTACGATGTTCTTCTCATTCTGGGGGCTATTCCTCATCCGGGACCCGGAGACAATGACGCTGGAGGACAAGAGTATCTACGAGAAGCTGATGGATGTTATCACGCCCAAAGGGCCGGAGCAGCTGCCGCTCTCGCGGATGAACTTCAGCGGTCTCGGCAAGCTGATGCTGGAGGAGATGATTGAGGACAATAACGCGCCGAAGCTGATTCATTTCCTGAAAGGGGCGCGCAAAAAGAACATCAAGTTCTATGCCTGCAAGCTCTCGGTGGAAATTATGGGCTTCAAGCCGGAGGAGCTGCTGCCTGAAGTGGAGATTATCGACGCTGCGGCATACCTGAAGGACGCACTGGAGAGCGATATTCAGCTTTTCATCTAAGCAGCATTAGATCCGGCATGGGCTTTAACCTAATTCCAGGCGCGGGCATATACTGAGGGCAAGCGGAAACGGATTTGCCGTCCTTATATCAGGGCGGTACCGCCATCCCTCCCAGGACGGTCCCCTTCCGTATCCGCGACAACAGATTCATTGTCTGGAGGGATTATCCGTGCTGAGTATCCGCCACGCCGTTGCAGCAGAGGCGCCGTCATCATTGCAGGAGCATTTCGCGGCTTTTCGCGAGCATACAATAGGAAACCGTCATATGATTACTACCCCGTACGGCCGCCAGCCGCTGCTGTATGCCGACTGGACGGCCAGCGGGCGGCTGTACGAGCCGATCGAGCGCAGAATGCAGGAGAGCTTCGGCCCCTATGTCAGCAATCCGCATACCGATTCCAATACCACAGGGCTAACGATGACCCTGGCTTATAATGAAGCCCGGCAGATCATCCGGCAGCATGTGAATGCCGGTCCCGGAGATGCGCTGCTCTTCTGCGGCAACGGCACTACCGGAGCGGTGAACAAGCTGCAGCGGATCATGGGCCTTAAGCTGCCGGAATGGCTGCAGCAGAACTACGTCTGCCCGCCGGAGGAACGCCCGGTTATCTTCGTGAGTCATATGGAGCATCATTCCAATCTGCTGCCCTGGCAGGAGGGCATCGGCGATGTGGTCACCGTTCCATCCGGGCCGGGCGGACAGGTTGACCTTAAGCAGTTAGAGGAGCTCCTGCTGCGCTACCGGAACCGCCGCTTCAAAATCGGCTCCTTCACCGCCTGCTCCAATGTCACCGGCATCCAGACACCCTACCATCAGCTGGCCGCCGTCATGCACCGGCATGACGGGGTTTGCTTTGTCGATTTTGCCGCGAGCGCACCTTACGAACGGATCGACATGCATCCCGTATCTCCGCAGGAGAAGCTGGATGCCATCTTCTTCTCTCCGCACAAATTCCTCGGCGGCCCCGGAACCGGCGGAGTGCTGCTGTTTGATGCCGCACTTAGCACCGGCAGCGTGCCGGATGAACCCGGCGGAGGCACCGTGGTATGGGTCAACCGCTGGGGCGGGCGGCGCTATATTGCTGACGTGGAGGTGCGCGAGGACGGAGGCACCCCCGGTTCCCTGCAGGCTATCCGCACAGCGCTGTGCATCAGACTGAAGGATCAGATGAACGGCCCCAGACAATATATGGTGGTCCGGGAGCAGGAGCTATGCCGGAAGCTGCTCGCGGAGCTTGCGCAGATTCCAGGCTGCTCCGTACTGGCAGGCGCGCAGACTGAGCGCCACGGGATTATCTCCTTCACGCTGAAGGAGATTCACTACAACCTCGCCGTCCGCCTGCTGAATGACCGCTTCGGCATTCAAGCGCGCGGAGGCTGCTCCTGCGCCGGGCCTTACGGCCATCAGCTGCTCGGGCTGGACCCTGCGGATTCGCAGGCGTTCATCCAGGCGATACACGCCGGCGACCAGTCACTGAAGCCGGGCTGGGTCCGCCTGTCCCTGCACCCGGTCATGACTGACCGGGAGGTGGAGCATATGGCCTTCGCCGTCCGTTCCATCGTCAGCCGCATCGGCGAATGGAGCAGCGATTACCGCTATAATGCTGCCACCAACAGCTGGCTTCACACTGGGGATACAGGGGAGCCTGGCGGCGAGATCCGCGAATTATTCTCCCTGTAGCGGTTTGCTGCTTGATTCCCGTTCCCGGGCCAGCCGGGCGAATCTGGACTCAATCGCCTTAACCCCCCACAGCGACACTCCGATAAACAGCAGCACGTAGACTATCTCTCCCGGATGACGGATGAACCGGTCCACATCATTGCCGATGTAGGAGACCGCGAATACCATAATGGCTTTGCCGGCGCACAGGGCAATCAGATAGGAGCGAAGACGCATGGCGGCAAGCCCGGCAGCCATATTTATGACTACGAATGGCCCTACCGGAAACAGACTGAGCAGAAAAACATAGCTGAACCCGCTCTGGCGGACCCAGGTCATGCTTTTGGCGACCTTGGGCCGCTCGGCCCATTTGCGCAGGTAGCGGTGGCTGCCGATTTTACGGATAATCAGGAAGGTAGTTACACAGCCGGCTACAAGACCGATCCAGGAATACAGGAATCCGAGCCATAACCCGTATACCGCCCCGTTAAGCCCTACAATCGCAATGGTCGGCAGCGGCGGCACGAATGATTTCATGAAGGTAAGTCCAACTCCGGGCAGCGGCCCGAGCGAGCGGTACTGCTCCAGCAGAGTCCGCAGCCGCTCCTCGGTCAGCCATGACATTATATCTAAAAAGAACATTTCCTCAGCTCTCCTCATTACATTCTGGAATAGTTGCCGTTATACATAACATTGAGTTTCAATTATACAATACTTCTATCCGCCTGACGCTAAAACGTCAACTGACTAGACAAGCATAAGCTGCCGGAGATATGATGAAATCAACTAGTAACAGAGTCGGCGTGAACCTGGATATACTCTTATCTTGTCGAAACAACAGCCAGCCCGAAGTGAGGTCTTCATGAAACCATTTGATTATAGTCTGCTGGCCAAAAGAGCGCTCGCCCTGCTGTGCATCTGCCTGCTCGCCGCATCCGCACTGGTGCCGCTCCTGGGCGCCTCTTCTTCCAAATGCTCCAGCCGGCAGAACGGTTATATAGATTTGTCCGCATGTACCTTCGATGATTCCTCTGTCTTCCCGCTGGACGGTGAATGGGAGTTCTATTGGCAACAGCTCCTGGACCCGCAAGACACACTCTCCGGTACCGCGAGGGCTCCGGCTTATATGGCTGTACCCGGAGCCTGGGGTCCGGGCACTGAGACTACCGGGTTCTCCCGTTACGGATATGCCACCTACCGCCTGCTGCTCCAGCTTCCGCCGGAGGTTCCTGCCTTTGCCCTTAAGGTGAACAATATCCGTAATGCCAGCCAAGTATTCGTGAATGGCGAGCTGCTGGGAGAGAGTGGACTGCCGGGGGTATCCCTTCAGAGCACGGAACCGCGCAACAACCCGTATTCCTTTACTTTCAGCGCCAAGGATAATCAGGCTGAAATCCTTATTCATACCTCCAACTTCACCTATGCGAACGGCGGCATTGCCGAATCCATCCGGATCGGCACACCTTCATCCATAGGGGCCATAGACCAGCGGAACAGTACCTACGATATTTTGCTGGTGGCCGGCTTTGCTTTTATCAGCTTCTACTTTCTGGGACAGGGATTCCAGCGCAAAGAGGACAACTCTTCACTCCAGCTGGCTATGTATTGCTTCACCATCGCTCTTTATATGCTGACGCACAGCGAGAAGCTGTTGTTCCAATACCTTCCTTCCATTTCCTATGAAGCTTTCAGCAAATTACAGGTCATGTCCGGCGTAATCGGGTTCTACTTCGTATCCAGCTATACTTATTCCCTGTTTCCCGCACTCTATTCCCGGCTCTTCCGGCGGATCACCTTCGTATATTCGCTCGGCTTCTGCATTATTGTACTGATGAGTACGATCCTTATTTACTCACGGATCGCAAGTATACTGCTGGTCTTCAGCTTCATTTCGGTCTGCTATACCTTCTATGTTATGGCCAAGGCAACCTGGCGGCGTGAGATCGGCTCCTATTATTTGCTGATCGGTGTGATTGCCGCGATTATGTTCACCTTCTCCCTGGCGGGCAATCTGTTCCTGGGCACGGGATTCTATGCCATTCCGCCGGTATCCGGCCCGATCTTCATCCTTGCCGAGGGCCTCTTCCTGTCTGCACGCCATGCGCATGCCTATCAGACGATCAAGCAGCTCTCCCTTCAGCTCGAACGCAAGGACCGGGACAAGGATGAGTTCCTGCTCAAGACTTCGACCCAGCTGCGTACACCGCTGAATGCTATCATCAACATCTCACTGTCTATGTATGAGGGCGCCGGCGGGCCGCTTACCCCTTCACAGCGTGAGGATATGCGGCTGATCCTCGGAACCGGAAGACGGCTGGCCTTCCTGGTCAGGGATATCCTTGATTATGAACAGATCAAGCGGCAGCGCATCACCCTGCACTGGGGTGCTGTGGATATTCAAGGCGTTGCCGAAATTGTAATTGAAGTCTTCCAGTTTCTGAATAAGAACGGCGAGATCCGCATCAAGAACCGCATTCCGCCGGGTGCGTTCCTGGTCCAGGCTGATGAGCAGCGGCTAATGCAGATCCTCTACAACCTGATGGACAATGCGCTGAAATTCACCGATCGCGGCAGCGTGATTATTGAGGCCGTTCAGCTGGATGATTCCATATCGGTTACGGTCACCGATACCGGCCGGGGCATTCCCCAGGAACAGCTGGAGAGCATCTTCCGTGATTATGAGCAGGTTAACGAAGCCGACTCGCTGGAGACTGGCGGACTGGGTCTGGGCCTGGCCATTACCCGTAAGCTTGTGGAACTGCATGGGGGAAGGATCACCGTGTCCTCCACGCTTGGCCGCGGAAGCAGCTTCACCTTCACACTCCCCGCCAGACAGGCTGACGCTGCCGTTACGGAGGAGCCGGAAGACCGCCAGCTGCTGCTTATGCCGGTGCAGGCCCCTCCGGAAGCTGTGGATGAAGAATGGAAGTACAGAACCGCTCCAGTAACGCACTCCACCGGACAGGCAGGCCCCTATGCTCCCCGCATTCTGATTGTGGATGACGATTATGCCAATCTGAAGGCGCTGACCAACCTGCTGTCGCTGGAGAATTATACGATCTCCAGTATGGGCAGCGGCAAGGACGCACTGGCCCTGCTTGCAGAGGACCGTGATTTCGACCTCTGCATCATCGATGTCATGATGCCGGGCATGTCGGGCCTTGAGCTGTGCAGGAGGATCCGCCAGACTTACACGCCTCTGGATCTGCCGATCCTGATGGCCACAGCCGGACAGCAGCTTCACTTCAATGAGGCGGCCTTCCGCGCCGGAGCTAACGACTTCATCCATAAGCCTTATGCCTGGAGCGATCTCAAGGGGCGCGTCAATACCCTGGTGCAGCTGAGACGATCGGTATCCGACCGGCTAAGTTCGGAGATCGCTATGCTGCGCGCGCAGATCAAACCGCATTTTCTCTACAATGCCATTAATACGATCATCTGGATGAGCACACGCGACAATGAGAAAACCCGGCATTTGCTGTACGATTTGAGCCATTTTCTGCGCGGCAGCTTTGATTTCAGCAATCAGGAAACGGCGATTCCGTTTGAAAAGGAGCTTGAACTGATTGAGGCTTATCTGTCACTGGAGCAGGCCCGTTTCGGGAAACGGCTTAATGCCCAATATAATATTGAAGTCAGTGAATTTTCATTGCCGCCGCTGATTGTGCAGCCGATCGTGGAGAATGCCGTCCGCCACGGACTGATGGAGAAGATAGATGGGGGAACCGTAATCCTCTCCACCAGACAGGAAGGCAATGCCATCCTCATTACCGTCACCGATAACGGTAAGGGAATGAGCGATGAGCAGCTCTCTTCCTGGATGAACGAGGGCTACCGTTCTCCACATGGAGAAGGCACCGGAATCGGCCTGCGGAATATCAACCGCCGGCTGCTGACACAGTTCGGCTATCCGCTTGTCATTACACGCGGGAGCAACGGGGGTATCGAGGTACTTATAACAATCCCATGGAAGGATGAGATCTCCTGAGTATATCTGTAATGGTTATTGATGACGAATGGCCGGCGCTGGAGCAGATGCGCGAGCTGCTGCTTCAGTGTGACGGCATTTCCTCTGTTCTTGTGTATGATAATCCGCGTGAAGCTTTTACGGCTGCTGTAGAACGTAAGCCCGACATTCTATTTCTGGACATTCAGATGCCTGAGCTGTCCGGCTTGGCTTTTGCCGAGAAGCTGCTGCCCTTCTCACCGGATACGGATATCGTATTCGTGACAGCGTACCGGAATTATGCTGTTGAAGCCTTTGAACTGTCGGCGGTGGATTATCTGCTGAAGCCCGTAGACCCCTCACGCCTGCTCAAGACGTGGAACAAGATACTCTCCAAGCGTATGCTGCCCGCCGCCACCGGGACAACAAGTGCGGAAACGGCCTTCCGCCTTCTTGGCGGTTATGAGCTGACCGGTCCGCAGGGCGCCGTGAAATGGAGCACTCATAAGGCGGAGGAGTTATTCGCCTATCTATGGATTCACAGACAGGGCAGCGTAAGTGTAATTCTGAATGATGTGTTTCCGCAATGGAACTATGAGAAGGGCAAGCAATATCTGCACACCACTGTCTATCAGATCCGCAAAACCTTAAAGAAGGCTGCGCTGGAGGACAGTATTGAGCTGACCTTCGACAGGGAAAACTACCGGCTGGAATCCAGGGGGATCGAAGGCGATACCGAAAGATTCATGGTGGCAGCCACACTCGCACTGCAGAACAATCAGCTGGAGGAGATGCGTGATGCTGCCGCCCAGTACAAAGGGGATCTGCTGCAATCGCTGGACAGCCTCTGGGTGTATTCCTCCCGCGACAAATACCGCCGGATCTATCTTAAGCTGCTGGAGCAGCTTGCCCTGGAGCTGATACAGTCCGGACGTCATTATGAAGCTGAAGATTACGCCGTACGCCTGGCCGAGCTGGAGCCGCTGGATGAGAGTTATGCCCTGCAATTGATCTCCATTTATTATGAAATCGGCAAGCCTCTGAGGGCGCAGCGAAAATTCACCCAATTCAAGGACTCCTACAAAGCCGAGACGGGTGATGACCTGCCGGAATGGTTTATGGAGGTCTATCAGCGCCTGGGTAAATAAGTGCTGAAGCATGTTCATAGATTAAAACACACTAAAAAAGCAGCTCCGGCTTCCTTCCTCCTGCCCGGGCTGCTTTTTAGCGCAAATATGTATATTTTGTGCTCACCGTTTCGATATTTTATGTCATAGTTCGACGTTTATCAGCGTTTTATCAGTGACAATTGTTACCATTGTTCTTACACAGGTTGATTCAGGCACAGGATGCATGATTAGAGCTACGGAGGTTGAAGAATGAATACATGGACCGGATTCAAAAAAGTTGTCAAAACTACCCGATTGCTGCCGCTTATGATGTCGATGATTCGTGAGGTTACTGTAGATAGTACGGCTCCTGCGATGTCCGTAGAAGTTACCACGGATAAAAGCTCCTATTTACCCGGTGATGAAGTAACCGCGCAAGTCCTTTTGCGGGATTTCGCTCCCAATGATCATGGCTACAGCTATTTCAACTTCATTGTGCAATATGACAGTCAGGTATTCGACAACGCTGAATACACGCAGCAGTCTGTCTATACGGATGCAAACTATACTCCCGGCGATGAAGTGAATAATATCTTTCAGTTCAATTTCCAGAACCCGGTTGACGGAAGCATCTATCTCGGAATGAACACCACTATGCGCGGAATCGATATTCAGGTCGAAGCGGCCAATAAACTAAGCTGCATTCCGGCTGTAGACCAGACGCTGGTAACCTTCAAGCTGCGGGTCAGAGAACAGACACTTGCATCCTCCTCGACCATCAGCCTTGCTAATGAATTCACCAGAATCCGAACCTCCGAAGCAGGCAACAGCTTTTATCTATACTCGCCCGATGTTACCGAGATCACTCCCGCCCCTGTTGAAATTACCCGCTCCCCGTCCGTATCTGTCTTCTCATCCCCGGAGTCAACCAACCGTCTGGCGTAGCGGAGTCTCCCTCAAATCCAAATTCAGCTTCATATACACTGCAGATTGGCAGCCGTCTCTCCTTCCTGTACTATAGCTGTATACATACTCAGGAAGCAGGTGGATTGTTATGCTGCATTCAGAACTTATAAAGTTACGGGCAACAACCCTGGAAGATCTCGACTTTGTCCTGGATGCCGAAGGGGCTGAGCTAAACCGCCGGTTCATCGGCCAGTGGAGCAGGGATCAGCACACAGTAGCTTTGGATGACGGAGATATTATGCACCTGATTGTTCAAGACTCAGCCGGGGAACGGGCAGGGTACGTGATTCTTACGGGAATTCAGGACCGTAACCTCACGGTCTGTATCAAGCGGATTGTCATTCAGACCAAGGGCTGCGGCTATGGAACAATGACGCTGAGGCTGCTGACCAACTGGGTCTTCACCCGTACAGATACTCACCGGCTGTGGCTGGACGTCAAAGATTATAACGCCAGAGCACAGCATGTCTATGAAGGGGCCGGCTTTAAACTGGAAGGCACCTTGCGCGAGTGTGTACGCACTGAGGAAGGCTTCGAATCGCTGCAGGTCATGTCTATCCTGCGGCATGAATACAGACACGAATAATTACAGCAAAACAGCCGGTCAGCCCATGTTCAGAGCTATCCGGCTGTCTTTATTTTAGAATGCCGGAACTACCGCCACTCCATATTTGTCTTCAATAAACTTCTTGACTTCGGGACTGGTGAGAGCCGCATCCAGCTTCTTAATCTCGTCCCTGTCCTCATCCCCGCTGCGCACCACGATAATATTGGCATAAGGTGAATTGGCATCCTCACGGAACAGCGCCGCCTCAGGATCTATCCCCGATTCAAGCACGATATTCGTGTTGATGACCGCACCATCCAGATCAGGAAGGGCCCGCGGCAGCGTAGCGGCGTCGGCTTCTACGAACTCGAAGTTATGCGGATTGTCAGCGATATCCTTCGGTGTCGCCTCATACGTGGTCAATCCATCCTTCAGTTTAATCAATCCCTGCTGCTGCAGCAGGACAAGTGCCCGGTATTCATTGGAAGGGTTGTTCGGAATCCCGATCTTGGCCCCGTCCTTGAGTTCATCCTTCGACTTCAGCTTCCCGGAATAGAAGCCTATCGGCTCCACATGCACCTTGGCCGTCACAGCGAAGTCATAGCCCTTCTCTTCCTTAATCGAATCCAGATAAGGCACATGCTGAAAATAGTTTGCATCAATCTGCTTCTCCTGCAGCGCCGGATTCAGCTGTCCTTCATCGTCAAGTGTAACGATCTCCAGATTGATTCCCTCTTCCTTCAGCGTTGGTTTGATAAACTCCAGAATTTCGGCATGCGGCACGGCAGCCGCTCCCACCTTGAGTGTAATTTCTTTGCCTGCCTTGCCGTCCGAAGAACCTTCCGCCGCTGCTGCAGCCCCGTCATTCCCCTTGTCAGAACCGCAGCCTGCGAGCACCCCCGCCAGAACAATCGCCAATGCGACCAGTACACTGCTTGCTTGTTTCTTCACCCTAATCCCGCCTCTCGAACATATATATTTACAATCATTACTGCAGTACTTGAGCTTATCCGCTTTTACAGCGTTTCCTGTCAATCGATCGGGCAATATAATCACCGCTCCATTGCAGGATCTGGACGATCAGAATGATCAGCAGCACAGTACCCAGAAGAATGTCCGTACGGAAACGCTGGTATCCGAAACGGATAGCCAGGCTGCCCAGCCCTCCGGCACCAATGGCACCGGCAACTGCTGTAAACTCCGTGATGGAGATTACAGCAATCGTAACCCCGCGCACCAATGCAGGCAGCGCTTCGGGAACAATGACTTGTGTAATAATCGTTAGGGGATGGGCACCAACCGATTTGGCTGCTTCAATCTTTCCCGGCTCCACTTCCCGCAGTGCACTCTCGATAATTCTCCCCAGGAACGGAGCCGCCCCGATGGATAAGGATACAATCGCCGCTGTCGGCCCGAGGGAGGTTCCGACAATCAGCCGGGCCAGAGGCAGCAGCAGCACAATAAGAATAATGAACGGAATAGAGCGTACCCCGTTAATTGCTGTGCTGATCACCCTGTTCAACCGGGGTACGGGAAGCACTCCCCCTTTCTCAGTGACCACCAGAGTTATACCCAGCAGCGCCCCCAGAATAAGGGCAAAAACAGAGGACCAGGCCACCATATACAGCGTCTGCAGCAGGCCGTCCCACAGAAGCTCTACCATATCCTCTTTCATCGTAGAATGACCGCCTTTTCTGCTCCATTGGCATCCTTGTAATAGTTGAATATATTCACAAACTGCTTAGCCGTCTCGCTCTCCGGACGGTAGAACAGCTGCTCAACCGGTCCGTTCTCCACGATCCGCCCGCCTTCGATAACAGCGGCATTGACACAGATATGGCGCAATACATCCATTTCATGCGTGATCAGCACTATGGTCAGATTCAGCTTCCGGTTGATGTCCTGCAGCAGCTCAAGGATCGAATATGTCGTCTGCGGATCAAGTGCCGAGGTAGCCTCATCGGAGAGGAGCACATCAGGCTCGACGGCCAGCGCCCGGGCGATGCCCACCCTCTGCTTCTGGCCGCCGCTAAGCTGCGACGGGTATACATTAAGCTTATCGCTTAACCCGACGAGCTCCAGAATGTCATGCACGCGCTCACGGGTCTCCTGCTTGGAGAATCCTGCGACTCTAAGCGGAAAAGCGACATTTCCGTATACTGTCTTGGCCTCCAGCAGATTGAACTGCTGAAAGATCATCCCGATCCGGCGGCGGGCCAGCCGCAGCTCCTTGCCCTTCAGCTCCGTTATGTTCGTGCCTGCTACCTCGACGCTCCCGGAATCCGGCTGCTCCAGATGGTTGAGGCAGCGGATCAGGGTAGACTTGCCGGCACCGCTTGCACCGATGATACCGAAGATCTCTCCTTTCTTAATGCTCAGATTAATATCCTGCAGAGCGGATACCTTGCCGTCCCGGGTAGCGTAGCTCTTGTTCAACTCTTTAACAACAATCATCCTGCCCCTCCTCCCCTCATAACTCCGTCTGATAAGCTGCCCTCCTATTCGTCCCCGCTTAGCCATCAAAAAAAGACCAAGCCAACGCCACTCCGGGCGATTCAGGCTTGATCTCCAGTCTACTGGTCAATCAACAATTAATATTCCGATTAAATCCATGGGATTAATATAGACCAACCGTAAAAAACTGTCAATCATAATCTTCGTACCCATATAAAAAGCCGCGATCCTAAGATCGCAGCCCTCCATCCGTAATACTGATTTACGTATGGGTTTCAATCGGAGCCGCTGGCTTACTGCCGCCAAAGATCAGCGTCGTCACATGCTTGCGTGCATCTGCTGTAAGCAGCAGCAGCTCTACCGGTTCTCCGGCCGGCTCCCTGCGGATAAATTGGACCTTCGCGCCGTCCAGATCCTCGAAGATGCCGGTAACCGTATATCCCTGCAGCAGGAGGCTGTCAATCGCCTGCCGCTCTTGGTCGAACTCCTCGAATGCCGACATCTCAGATCACTCCTCCGCTGATTTCCGCCTGGGCCGGACGGGGCGCTTCAGCCTCGAAACGCTTGCGGTGCAAATATTTGCCCGCACCGGCTGTACCGACGAACGCCTTGTCGCGGATAACGAATTCTCCGCGGCTGAGCACAGACACCGGCTCGCCCTTAACCTGCATACCTTCAAAAGCATTATAATCCACATTCATATGATGAGTCTCAGCGGAGAGCGTTCTTTCTACAGCCGGATCGAAGATGACGATATCTGCGTCACTGCCTACAGCGATTGTGCCTTTTTGCGGGAACAGGCCGAACAGCTTGGCACTGGAGGTGGAGATAATATCCACGAACTTGTTAAGTGAAATGCGGCCCTTCTGCACACCTTCAGAGTAGAGTACGCTGAACCGGTCTTCGATGGTTGGCCCGCCGTTCGGAATCTTCGAGAAATCACCCAGTCCCAGATCCTTCTGTCCCTTGAAGTTAAAAGAGCACTGATCAGAACCTATCGTCTGCAGCGTACCGCTCCACAGCGCATCCCATAATACGTCCTGATTCCACTGCTCGCGCAGCGGAGGAGACCAGACATACTTCGCCCCCTCGAAGTCCGGCTTCTCAAGCGCTGACTGGTCCAGCACCAGATACTGCGGGCAGGTCTCACCGTAGACGCGTAGCCCTTTCTTGCGGGCTTCCGCGATCTTCCAGGCGGCTTCGGCGCAGGTCACATGCACTACATAGAGCTGCGAATCCGTCAGCCCGGTTAAATATGCAGCCCGGCCGGTGGCCTCGCCCTCCAGCTCGGGAGGCCGGGTCAGCGCGTGATAGATCGGATCGGTGTTGCCGGCAGCCAGCGCCTGGTCGACCAGATACTCGATCACATCGCCGTTCTCGGCATGCACCATAACGAGTGCGCCTTCACGCTTGGCCGCCTGCAGCGTCTTGTACAGCACGCCATCATCGGCCTGGAACGTGTTCTTATAAGCCATGAACACCTTCAGCGAAGTGATGCCTTCCTTCTCAATAATCTGCGGCAGCTCGCCAAGCACCTTGTCGTTAAGCTCCGAGACCATCAGGTGGAAGCTGTAGTCAATGACTGCCTTATCCTGCGACTTGTTATGCCAGGTATCTACCGCCTGCTGCAGCGGCTGGCCCTTGGTGGTCAGGCAGAAGTCGATAACCGTTGTGGTTCCGCCATAGGCAGCGGCCATCGTGCCGGTCTCGAAATCATCAGCAGTGACGGTACCGCCAAAAGGCATATCCAGATGCGTATGCGGGTCAATCCCCCCCGGAAATACGTAACAGCCGGAAGCGTCGACAATCTCGGCTCCCGGCGCTTCAAGGTTCAGGCCAATTCCGGTGATGATCCCATCTTCAATCAGGACATCCCCTGTATAAGTATCCGCTGCTGTGACGATAATGCCGTTCTTGATGATCTTCTTCATCTTAACCCACCTCCACTTCCGAATAAGAACCGTTTAATCCGCTAATGACCTGATTACGCTGAATCCAGGTCATCGGGGCCGCTCCGCTATCCAGTGCAACCATATCAATGGCACCTTCCGCCGGGCAGACAATCGAACACAGATTACAGCCTACACAGTCTTCCTCACGCACCTGCAGAATCGCCTTGCCTTCGGCATTCGTAAGCATGTCGATACATTGATGCGAAGCGTCCTCGCAGGCGATATGGCATTTATTGCAGTTGATGCAGTTATCTTCGTTAATCCGCGCAACCACTTTATAGTTGAGGTCGAGATCGCCCCAGTTGGAATACTTGGGCACCGACTTGCCGATCAGTTCCATGACGGAAGCCAGCCCTTTCTCATCCAGGTAATTATTCAGGCCGTCGATCATCTCCTCCACAATCCGGAAGCCATGATGCATAACCGCCGTACAGACCTGAATGCCGGTGGAGCCCATCAGCATGAACTCTACGACATCCTGCCAGGTGGAGATGCCGCCGATTCCGGAAATCGGAACACCAACGGCACGGTCACGGGCACATTCCGCCACCATGCTGAGGGCAATCGGCTTCACTGCCGGACCGCAGTAGCCGCCGTGCGCGCCCTGGCCGCCGACATTCGGGATCGTGTTCCAGCTGTGAATATCCACTCCGGCCAGGCTGTTGATCGTATTGATCAGGCTGATCGCATCCGCGCCGCCCTTGACGGCATGCCGGGCTACGACCGTAATGTCGGTGATATTCGGCGTCAGCTTCACAATGACCGGTGTTGTCGCCACTTCCTTGACCCAGGTGGTCTGCGCCTGCACCAGATCGGGCTGCTGGCCGGAGGCTGCGCCCATTCCGCGCTCGGCCATCCCGTGCGGACAGCCGAAGTTGAGCTCAAGGCCGTCTACGCCAACCGCTTCGACGCGCTTGACAATTTCATGCCATTTCTCCTGCTTGGGCTCAACCATCAGCGAAGCGATAATCGTATTGTTCGGGAATCTCTTCTTCGTCTCATAGATTTCCTTGAGGTTAACCTCAAGCGGACGGTCGGTAATGAGCTCGATATTGTTGAAGCCCGCTACGCGCTGCCCGTTAAAATGAACGGCAGCAAACCGCGAGGAGGTGTTAATGACCGGCTCGCCCAGCGTTTTCCACACCGCGCCGCCCCAGCCTGCTTCGAATGCACGCTGCACCTGATAACCTGTATTGGTAGGCGGCGCAGAGGCCAGCCAGAACGGATTCGGTGACTTGATTCCTGCAAAATCAATACTGAGATCTGCCATTGATATTCCCTCCCTGTCTTATGAAATCTATACCGCAGAGCCAACCACACTGTCCTGATGGCCCGACATTTGCTTCACAATCGCATAGGCGGCCTCCTTGCCCTGCTGGGCGGCCGAGACAACCATCGCTTCACCTGCACCGGAACCGAAGACGATATCACCGGCAGCATAGATCTGCGGATCAGAGGTACGCCCGGTTGCCCCGTCAATCTTCACTACACCCCGGTGATGCTCCAGGCCCAGCGCTTCAATGAGGTCAATCCGCCGCTTCTGCCCGATCGCCACAACTACCGCGTCCACGGGCAGGATGAATTCGGAGCCCTCCACCGGCATCGGAGCAAGGCGGCCGTCCGGACCGGTCTCGCCCGTCAGCTTCATCTGCACGCATTCCAGCCCGGTAACATTGCCAAGCTCATCCCCGACAATCCGCTTCGGCAGGGTCAGCCAGCTGAACTCCACGCCTTCCTGCTTGGCGAATTCATATTCGAAGTCATAGGCCGTCATCTCCGTACGGGTCCGGCGGTAGACCATCTTAACGTTCGCTGCGCCAAGCCGCACGGAGCAGGTAGCCGCATCGATCGCCGTGTTGCCTGCGCCAATGACAGCAACGCGCCGGCCCATCAGCTCCAGGGTAGGAATCCCGGTCTTCGTGGTTTCAACCAGCTCTATCGCATCATAGACACCGGACAGCTTCTCGCCCTCGATGCCCAGCGGAGGGACATAGCCCATGCCTGCAGCCAGCACAATAGCGTCATATCCGGCCTTCAGCTCTTCTACAGAGATATCCACTCCGACCTTCATTCCGGTGCGGATCTCTACACCCAGCTTCTCTACCTGCTCTACTTCCCACAGGGAGATAGACTGCGGCAGCCGGAAAGATACGATCCCGTGCGTATCGAGGCCTCCTGCCAGCTGCTTCGCTTCATAGATCACCACCTGGAAGCCTTCCCGCGCCAGCTCTCTGGCTGCAGACAGCCCTGCCGGTCCGCCCCCCTCCGCCGCCGATCACGGCGGCTTTTTTACCGTTGGGGACACCTGCCTTGAATAATTGAACTCCGCTGCTGATCGCCCAGTCAGTAGCGTAACGCTGCAGCAGGCCAATCTGAATCGGCGCCGAAGCGTCATTCAGGACACAGGCACCCTCGCACAGCTCTTCAGTAGGGCATACGCGGGCGCAGCTGGCGCCTACCGGATTGGAATCCATAATCGTCTGCGCCGAACCCTTGAGGTTATCGGTGGCGATTCTTTTGATGAAGGAAGGGATATTAATGCTGGTCGGACAGGCCTTGATACATGGGGCATCATAACAATACAGACAGCGGTTGGATTCCTCGATTGCACCTTTGCGGGTAAGTCCCGGCTCAGCCTCGGCAAAATTGCGCATGAACATATCAGGTGTGAATGTTAACGGTGAAGCCTGCTCCATCGGTTATCCCTCCTTCTGTATGATAGCTTCCGCTTTCGAATCAGGTTTGTGTTATATAATATAACATTATTACGATGATTGCCTTAATATTTTACTTACTTATCAGGATTATTGTAGTAAAATGAACTCTAAGCCAACATCAACACGGATTCATATTCAATATTGAGTCATATTTCCTGACATTCTATATCCAAACTATAGTCAATTCAATTTTTCGTTACATTAGACACATTGTCTAATTTCAAAAGTCTATTTTTTACCTGTGAGAATGTGCTGAGAATGGAGAAGCCGCGCAGGCGGGCTGCAAGGCATACGTTCAACGAGGGGGAAGCTTATGGATTGGGAACTTGTATTTACGATCCGCGATGCACTGAAGAGACCGCTGTTTGCGGAAGCCGAGCTGATTGGAGGAAGAAACGGCCTGAACCGGGCGGTCCGCTGGGTGCATGTGCTGGAGAGCTCAAGCTTTGACAGCCTGATTCACGGAGAAGAGATGATTCTGACCACCGGGATGAGTGCAAGCACTGATTTGGCCGCTTCTTTATCTTTTATGCAGAATTTGATCGATAAGAACGCTGCCTGTTTATGCATTGAGCTTGGAGCGTATTTCAGCTCGATTCCGCAGGAAATGATTGATCTGGCGGGCCATCACGACTTCCCGCTGATACAGTTTACCCGCACTGTGCGTTTTGTCGATATCACACTCGATCTGCATTCCCTCATCATCAACCGCCATCACCGCATGCTGCAGGAGCTGGAGAGCATCTCCCGCGAATTCCACCGTCTGACCCTGACTTCCCAAGGGACCCTTAAGGTATTGCAGTTACTATGCAAAAGCACCCGCACACAGATTGTCTATATGCAGATTCAAGGTAAACCCCTCTTCTTCCCGGCCCTGCCGCCCGAGGAGCAGCAGCCGCTGCTGAGTTTCTTCGAGGCCTTCAGTGAAGAAATGGAGGGCGTTCAACCGGACGCTGCACCTCATATCCGTGAGTACGGCCATAAGACCATTGCTCTAAAGCCAGTCGGAGCCTTGGACCAGACCTGGGCCTATATTCTGATGGTCTGCAATCATAAGCCGCAGGAATTCGACTGCCTGCTGCTGGATTCCGCCTCCCTGTCGATCGCCCAGGAGCTGCTGCGCACGCGATATATGGAGGAACGGAAGCTTTTCTCCGAGAATCTGTGGGTGGATGAGCTCGTGAGCGGCCGCGGCCAGGATGATAACCGGATCAAAGGGCTGGTCGGACCCGACTTCAACGTGGTTAACGAGCTGCCGTACCGGGTCTGCCTCATCGAGATCGAGAACCCGCGTGACGTCAAATGGAACAGCTCGGAGAATGACTGGGAATCGATCACCTTCCATCTCTCGCTCATTCTGCGCTCGATCTTCGAGAAGTACTCCCTCCGTCCGCTGATTACACTGAAGAATAACCGGCTGACCGTCATTGCGCTGGATATCCAGTCCAAGCTGCCCGGCAAGCTGCGGCTGCAGCAGGCGCTCGATTCCCTGCAGCATATCCGCTCGGATGAGAAGCTGAAGGACCTGCAGCTCGTTACCGGAGTCAGCAAGTCCCACAGAGGTCTGAAACATGCCCATGCCGGATACCAGGAAGCCGTACAAGCGCTGTCTCTCTATTCTTGTTACCAGAAGTCCATTCTGTTCTATGAAGAGCTTGGCGTCTTCCAGCTGCTGCTGAGCCTGAACGACGGCAAGACGCTGGAGAATTTCATCCGCAGCTATCTCGGCCCGCTGATCGACCACGATGAGGCCAAGGGCAGCGAGCTGATGCTCACACTGCGCGTCTACCTCGACCATGACGGCTCGAAGCAGATTGCCGCGCGGAATCTGTTCATTGTACGGCAATCCCTCTACTACCGGCTGGACAAAATCACCGAGCTGCTCGGCGAGGACTTCATGCTTCCGGAGAACCGGATCTCCATTCAGGTGGCCCTGCGGGCTTACCAGTTCCTGTACCCGGAGAAGTTCAGTCTGCCCAGCTCCCGTTCAGCACAGCTTTGAAGGTGTCTATAATGAACTGAATATCCTCATCGGTGGAGGATAAAGGAGGAGCGAACGTGAGGACATTATTGAAGCCCGCTACCGTATCCCCGTTCTTGCCGATGATCAGCCCCTTGGATTTACATTCCGCGATAATACCCTTGACGATGCTGAGGTCAGCAGGCTGTTTGGTGGCTTTATCCGCAACCAGCTCGATGCCTATCACCAGCCCGAAGCTGCGGATGTCACCTACCAGCTTGTGATCCTGGAGACTAGCGAATTCATCGGCCAGCCTTTTGCCCAGAATGGCGGCGCGCTCCACCAGATTCTCCTGCTCCAGAATCTCCAGGTTGCGCAGCGCAAGCGCACAGGCAGCCGGATTGCCGCCGAAGGTATTCACATGGCGGAAATGCCCATAGTCGTCGCTGTTATCCTTGAAGGCCTCATAGATCTCCTTGCGTACCGCCGTGGCCGACAAAGGCAGGTAGGCGCTTGTCAGCCCCTTGGCCATCGTGACAATATCCGGCTTGATTCCGAAGTTGTGGTGGCCGAACTTACGGCCGGACCGCCCGAAGCCGCAGATCACCTCATCGATGATCAGCAGCACGCCGTGGGTGTTGCAAATCTCCTGCACCCGGTCCGGGTAGACCTGATGCGGCACAATGACGCCGCCGCCGGTAATGACCGGCTCCATAATCACCGCCGCGACCGACTCCACGCCTTCCCAGATGATCATGTCCTCAATAGCCTGCGCACACTGGAGGTTAAACGCTTCTTCGGTCATGCCTTCAGGACGGCGGTAGCTGTCAGGCGGAGCCACATGCAGGAATCCGCCGCCCAGCGGTTCATATTTGTATTTGCGCTGCGCCTGGCCGGTCGCCGACAGGGAGCCCATCGAGCTTCCGTGATATCCGCGGTAGCGGGCAATGAATTTATGGCGGTAATGCTGGCCGGTCTGCTGCTGGTACTGGCGGGCGATTTTGAAGGCCGCTTCATTGGCTTCCGAGCCGCTGTTGGAGAAGAAGATGACATAATCGTCCTCCAGCCATTCGTTCAGCTTCTCCGCCAGGGCGATCGCCGGCATATGACTCTGTGTCAGCGGGAAATACGGCAGGGTCAGCAGCTGATTGTAGGCCGCTTCCGCCAGCTCCTTACGCCCGTACCCGACATTCACACACCATAGCCCGGACATTCCGTCCAGAAATTTGTTGCCATCGATATCGGTAACCCATGAACCGCTTGCGGATGCGGCAATCATTGGCGGGTTCTTCTCACTGTATGGTGTAATATTATGCCATAGATACTGCTGATCCTTCTTGACCGCCAGCTCACTTTCTTTGCCCAGGCTCTGCATGGCACTCACTCCTCTCGGAAATCCCATTTGATATTTAAACTAATCAACTAATAACGCGCGGTGACCATTTTCTTGCGGGTGTAGAATTCAACGCCGTCGCGGCCATTGGCATGCAGATCGCCATAGAACGACTTCTTATAGCCCGAGAACGGGAAGAATGCCATCGGGGCCGGTACGCCGAGATTAACCCCCAGCATCCCGGCATCGATCTCTTCGCGGAATTCGCGGATCGCCTTGGCGCTGTCGGTATAGATACAGGCCCCATTGGCAAAAGGCGACTCATTCGTGACGGCTATCGCCTCGGCCAGATCCTTAACACGCACTACAGACAGCAGGGGCGCGAAGATTTCATCACGCCAGATCGTCATGCCCGTCTGCACATGGTCAAAGATCGTCGGGCCGATGAAATAGCCGCCGCCTGTTGCTGCAGCGTCCTTACGGCCGTCCCGCACCAGTTCAGCCTGCTCGGCAAGCCCCGTTTCGATGTAGGCAATCGTCCGGTCCTTGTTCGACTGCCGGATGACCGGCCCCAGGAACACGCCGTCTTCCTTGCCGTCCCCGATCTTCAGTCCGTCAGCCGCAGCAGTCAACCGGCTCACCAGCTCATCGCCGACCGCCTCATGCACCACAACCACTGAGCAGGCCATGCAGCGCTCACCAGCTGAGCCGAAGGCGGCGGAAATGATATTCTTCACCGCATTGTCAAGATCCGCATCGGGCAGCACAATCGAATGATTCTTGGCTCCGGCCAGCGCCTGTACCCGCTTGCCGTGCGCCGTACCCTGCTTATATACATATTCCGCCACCGGCTGTGAGCCGACGAAGGAAATTGCCTTCACCTCTTCATGCTCCAGCAGACCATTCACGACCTCATGTGCGCCATGCACGACATTCAGTACGCCCGGCGGAAATCCCGCCTCAGCGAACAGCTCTGCCAGCCGGCCCACCAAGAGCGGTGTCCGCTCGGAGGGCTTCAGCACAAAGGTATTGCCGCAGGCAATGGCCAGCGGGAACATCCAGCAGGGCACCATCATCGGGAAGTTGAACGGGGCGATGCCGCCGATCACCCCCAGCGGGTAGCGGTACATCCCCGACTCCACGCCCGTGGCGATATCCGGCAGCTGGCTGCCCATCATCAGTGTGGGAATACCTGCGGCAAATTCCACGCATTCGATGCCGCGCTGCACTTCGCCCAGCGCTTCCTCCAGGCTTTTGCCGTTCTCCAGCGTGATCAGCTCCGCCAGCTCATTCCAGTGCTGCACCAGCAGCTGCTGGTACTGGAAGAAATAGCGGGCACGGCGAGGAACAGCCACTCTTTTCCACGATGCATAGGCCTCTGAAGCTGCCTGTACGGCAACGTTCAGCTCAGCACGGCTGGAGATCGGCACATAAGCAATCACTTCGCCCGTTGCCGGATTGAATACCTCCTCTTCCTGCCCGGATGAGGATTCCACCCAAGCACCATTCACATAGTTCTTCACTTTACCGGCCTGCCCCACGAGCAGAGACATAGTCTGCACCTCTTTCCATATTCTGGGCTGATCATTATAATAGATGACCGCCGTGCCCGGGCGGCCATCTATTATAGCTATATAAGCTGAACTTAAGAATGATGCCCTGCTGATTCTTAAACTCACTATATATAGGAAGGAATTCCGTTATTTTGCCGCCATCTCGACAATTTCGTTCGTATAGGCTGCATTCACATCAGATGCTGTCTTGATTACACCGAATTTGAGCGCAATATCAGCTGTCTGCTGGAATGCCGCTGCATCCGTATAACCCATCTTGGAAGCATCGAAGCCCTCCGGCTGAATCAGCTTGGCAACTTCAGTCATCATGGTCAGCTGATGCTCGCGGGACGTACTGCCTTCTTCCGCAAGCTTCATTACACTGTCAACAGCCGCTTCAGGATCGGCAATCGCATCTGCCCAGCCTTTGAGGGAAGCACGGACGAACTTGGCTGCCGTTTCTTTATTGGCTTCCAGCCACTCCTTGTTGGCGAACAGGTTGTCTTCGAGCATCGCCACACCCTCGTCATTCATGTCGATTACATTCAAATCCTCTGCCTTGATACCTGATTCCAGCACCACCTGATATTCGTTGTAGGTCATGGCCGAAGCTGCATCAATCTCACCGCCAAGGAACTGGTCCATGGTGAAGCCCTGCTTGGTGAAGTTCAGATCCTTATTAGAATCCAATTTGTATTTATCAAAGAGTGCCAGAATCTCGAACTCGTTACCGCCCATCCAGTTGCCGACCTTCTTGCCCTTCAGGTCAGCCGGTGTAGCGATGCCCGCATCCTTCTTGGATACCAGCACCAGGCCGCTCTTCTGGAAGATCTGGGCGATCTGCACCAGCGGCATTTCCTGCTCCTGGCTGGTCAGCAGACTCGCCACCCAGTCTACGCCAATATCGGCCGAACCGCCGGCCACCTGCTGCTCCGGCACGATATCCGGACCGCCGGGCAGAATCTCAACATTCAGCCCTTCTTCGGCATAATAGCCTTTGTCCTGGGCTAAGAAGTAGCCGGCGAACTGCGCCTGCGGTACCCACTTGAGCTGCAGCTTCACGGTAACCGGATCAGCCGCCGGTTCTGTGGTTGCCGCCGCTTCCGGTGAAGCCGCAGCCGTATTGCCCGCTGTCGCCTCTGCCGCCGGAGCAGTATTGTTGTTGCCGCCGCAGCCTGCCAGTAAAGAGATCACCATTATGACCGCCGCCATCATTAATCCGCCACGAAATTTGCTTCTTTTACCCTTCATCTCAGCAACTCCCCCTACCAAATTGAGTTTTGTAATCCGGCCAAACACAGCATGGTTGCCATCGTGGTGCTCTATGCATACGGTCATGCGTTGACAGCTTCTCTATATCCCGTCAGCGCAGAAGCCGGATGTAACAGGTACAGGGTGCTACAGGGTGCTACAGGGTGCTACAGGCATTACAGTTGTTACGCACGCTGGGAGGGATGCCATTTGATGAATACCTTCTCCAGCCGTTCAACGGCCAGGTAAAAGATGACTCCGGCAATGGCTGCCAGCACAATGCAGGACCAGCCCAGCGGCATTTTGGCCACCTTGATGGAGTTGGAGAGCAGATAGCCGAGTCCCCGCGAGGAGAAGAAGAACTCCCCGACAATGGCTCCGATCATACTCGCCGTAGCGTTGATCTTCAGCGCAGTGAATACATAGGGCAGGCTGTTCTGAATCCGCAGATAGCGGAATACTGCCGGTTTGCCCGCTGCATAGGAATGCATCAGATCAAGGGCCAACGGATCAACAGCCGCCATACCCTTGTAGGCATTGATGGCCATGGCCGCCATCGTGGTCGCGGTAACAATAGCGGCCCGCGAGCCGATGCCGTCACCGAACCACAGGTTCATGATCGGGGCAAGCGCCACGATCGGCACGGCATTCAGCACAGCTACCATTGTCAGGCTGCCCCCGCCCCAGCGGGGCCAGGCCGTTGCGGCCAGCGCAATGAGGAAGCCGCAGGCTGAACCGATCAGCATGCCAAGGACAGCTTCAGTGAGGGTATATCCGGTATAAGAGAGCAGGAGGCTGAAGTTGTCCCGCATAGCTTCCGCTATGGCCGAGGGCAGCGGCAGCTGATATTTCTTCAAATCGAAGATTCGGTGAAACACTTGATATTCCCACAACACCAGGAATATCACCCCGGCCAGGAGGGGAAGGATGATTCCGGGATTCAGCCGCCGCAAGGGACGGCGGGGATTCTTTTGCTTCCCTGGTTCTGATGAAATTCCGTTGTTAGATGCCGGGACTGGAGCAGGACCCGCCTCCGTGCCGGCAGAAGTAATGAATGGGATATCGCGTACAGAATTGCTTGCCATCAGCGGCTCCCTCCTTTGGGACGGAATTCCGGCTGCCATGGCGCCACCATACGTTCGGCCAGGCTCATCAGCCAGTAGCTTGCCATGCCGAGCAGGGCGCCGACCAGTACCGTGGACCAGAACATATACGTATGGGAAGGGCCATAGTAGAGATTGCGGAGCATAATTACACCGATGCCGTGCTGCGCACCCATCAGCTCAACGAGAATAGCGCCCGTTACAGCCAGCGGTGCAGCAATCTTCAGGCCGCTGAACAGACCCGGCAGCGCTGCGGGGAAACGCAGCTTCCAATAGACTGCCCAAGGCTTAGCGGCATAGGAATGCATCAGCTCCAGCGCGGATAGATCCACACTGCGAAGTCCGCGCAGCATGTTAAGCGCCACCGGGAAAAAGGTGATATACCCGGATATAATAATCCGCGACACCTGCTCGTCGCGTACAATGCCGTAGATAATCGGCGCCAGGCCAAGGATTGGAATCATCTGCGAAGCAATGGCATAGGGGAAGGCAAGCTGTTCTATTGTCTTCGACAGGCTCATCAGCACTGCCAGAATGACCCCGGCCAGCGCTCCGATCAGAAATCCGACACCGGCGTTGCCGAAGGTGGCCCCGCCCTCTTTCAGGAGCGTCCCGCTATACTTCCAGAGGGTTGCGGCCACTTCATGAACATAAGGCAGCTTGGACTGGGCCAGCGGCGTCTTCGCTACGTTCAGCAGCCACCATGAGACAGCCTCCCAGACCACCAGCAAACCAAAGATCCAGACGAACAGCGGCAGCACGCGCTCCCGCATAAACGCACTGTTCTGCTTCATGCCTACACCCCTTCAAAGCTGTCGCGGATGCGGGCGATCAGTTCAAAAAACTCAGGACTGTTTCTCATCTCCGCCGTCCGCGGGCGCGGCAGCGGAATATCAACAATCGCAGACAGTCTTCCCGGATGCGGGGATAGCACGAATACTCTGTCTGACAGGAAGATGGATTCAGGGATGCTGTGAGTGACGAATACAATCGTGCTCTGGACCTTGCTCCAGACGGAGAGAAGCTCTTCGTTCAGGCGTTCGCGGGTAAATTCGTCCAGCGCTGAGAAGGGTTCATCCATGAGCAGAATTTCCGGCTCCATCGAGAGCGCTCTGGCGATGGCTACGCGCTGCTGCATCCCTCCGCTCAGCTGCCAGGGATATTTATCAGCAAACCCCTGCAATCCCACGAGATCCAGCAGTTCCAGCGCTTTATCCTCGCGGACCGATTTCTTAACGCCCATCAGCTCCAGCGGCAGCGTAATATTATGTTTGACCTTCCGCCAGTCATACAGCACCGGACTCTGAAAAACAATCCCATACTTTTGTGCCAGCCGCGCTTCCTTCGCCGTCTTTCCGGCCACCATGATATTTCCGGCTGTTGGTGTTATAAGATCTGCCATCAGTCTCAGCAGTGTGGTTTTACCGCATCCGGAAGGTCCCAGCAGGGACACGAACTCTCCTTTGGCAATATCAAGGCTTACCTGATGCAGCGCAAGCACGTCAGCCGTTTCCGTCTTATAACGCATCTCGACGCTCTCCAGCTGTATTTCAGGAATTTTCGTCGCTACCAATGACATTTCCAGCTCCCCCTTCATCCCTGAATCTATTATATGTTAAATAACATAACACATATGTTGTGAAAAAACGCCCTTTTCTTGTTACATGTTCGATTAACTAACATCTTACACTTTGCTCTGCAGACCCACATTAGACAAATCGTAAAATGGACTCTGAGAAATTCCGTCATTTTGTCCAGGAGCCCGTTTGCATTGTTAATAATCTAGAATTGTGCCGATAAAGTTAGTATGTATTCTCACCCTCTGTTGCCGGATTCCTGCCAACTGTTATCTATGCAGATGTGTGATATCATTTAACTATATCTACTCTTCTATAGGAGACCTTTAGCCAATGTTCAAAGCCTATTCCTACACATGGAGGCGCTACCCATGGAATCCATGATTTCCAACTATATAGTCATCGTCTCTATTTCAGGTGTGCTGAGCGCATTGCTGGCGCTGTTTGCCTATTATAGGAAGACAGATTTTTCCGGTCTAAAAGCTTTCATTGTAAGCTCAGCTGCTTCGGCGATATATACCTTCGGGTTCGCGCTGGAACTCTCCGGCAGCACCATGCAGGAAATCGCGTTGTGGGTTAAGGTGGAGTACCTCGGTATGCCTTATATCGCCCCCTCCAGCATGCTAATGATTATGCACTTCGTAGGTCTGGAGCGGCTGATTTCCAAAAAACTGCTGACCGTCCTGTATTCGGTGCCCGTGATCTCTACCGTGCTCGTATGGACCAACGATTCCCACCACCTGTTCTATCAATCCATGCATTTCCGGGAAGGTGCCCCTACACCGCTGATCGATATCGTCATGGGACCCTGGTATATTGTGCAAGGCAGTCTGACCTTCGGCTGCATGCTGGCCGGCATGTGCCTTATTCTCTGGCGCTGGAACCGGATGAAGCGGGTGTACCTCCGGCAAATGGTGATTATTTTCATCGGGCAGTTCCTGCCTGCGCTGGGCGCATTCCTCTACCTGATGGATGCGACTCCGTATGGAATGGACCCCGTGCCCGTAATCATGAGTGTAACGTCCACCCTGTATATATGGGCTATTCTCTCCCGGGGCATGCTTACCGCCGCACCCATTGCCCGCGAGAATCTGTTCGAGAGCATGCGGGACGGCGTGCTGGTCATGGACCTCTCGGACAAGCTTGTCGATTACAACCGGGCCGCAGCCGAGATGCTGCAGGATCTCGATGCCTCCGCAATCGGCAGGCCGCTGGCCCAGCTGTTCCTTCCCGCCGGCAAGGAAGCTGTCGATTATGTGATGAATTCCAATCCCGGGGACAGCGAGGAGCAGGAGCTTGTGTGGAATCTGGGGAAGGATGTCCGTTATTACCAGATTCGCTCCTCCCCGGTGCAGAAGCATGACGGGCATCTGGCCGGACGGATGATTATGCTGATCGATGTCACCGAACGGACACTGCTCCAAGAGAAGCTCCTGCAGCTGGCCACCATCGACAGCCTTACCGGTATTTATAACCGGACGCATTTCATGGAACTGGGCCGGGGCTTGCTGGAGGAAGCGGCCGAACGCTCCGCCCCCTTTTCGATCATCCTGCTGGATATCGATTTCTTCAAAAGCATCAATGACCGGTACGGACACCAATATGGCGATATGGCATTGCAGCATGTAGTGGGTGTATGCAGCCGGCATGTGCGGGAAGAGGATATCTTCGGACGTTATGGAGGCGAGGAATTCGTCTTATGTCTGCCGGATACTCCCTTGAAGCAGGCGGCGGTCATCTCGGAGCAAATCCGCGGGGATATCGAGCGCAGCGCTTTCTACACGCTGTCCGGGTCCATCAATGTAACGGCAAGCTTCGGCGTAGTAGAAGCCTTCCGCAGTAATATATCGCTGGAGGAGCTGCTCTCCGAAGCCGATCATGCGCTCTACACCTCCAAGCGGAACGGCCGCAATGCCGTTCATCTGTCCAGCGGTTCTGCGATCACGCATTTCAAGCCTGTATAAATTCATAACAATACAACTCCCCCCATGCCCGGACAGAATCCTAAGCACGGGGGTAGTGTTGTTTTTGGGGAAATTCTTATTGGGTACCAAAGGGGATGTAATGCCGTGGATAAGTTAACAGAAATATTAGAGGCCAAGCATGTGGAGTTTGAAATCCTCCATCATGAAAGACAGATTCGCACTATCCGTTTATTTACGGCGGTACAGGTGTGCCGTCATCCACATTGAAGCTTAATCCGCATGACTTGGAGAAGCTGAACCGGGTGGTTGCTTTTTTGGATTAGTCTCGGCTTCGGCTGCGGAGTATCACCTTGCGCCTTCCAGGAAATATTCCACACTCCGCAATAAACCCGGCGGCAGCTCTTCCAGTTGAAGATACGTCTTCAGCTCCAGCAGCACCCGCTCGCGGTTATCCCCGAAGACATCCACAATCCGGGCAAGACGTTCCCAAGGGGCAAGGTCTGCGCGGAATTCCTGTTGCGTCATCGGCACTCCATGTGACTCCACCAGCACGTTCGCCTTATAGCCGTAGATAAGCTCCAGCAGCTTAAGGAAACCGGTACTGCTGTAGCGGCGCGGTCCTCCGTATACGGAGGGTCCCAGAGCATCTCCCAGGAAGAGAACTTTATCTTCTATAACATGCAGGACGCAGGAATCGGCTGAATGATCACCGCCCACATGGCTTAGCTCACAAGTGACTCCGCCCAGATCTACAGTAATACTCCCGTTAAAGACAATATCAGGCGTACCCACGGCGATTACCCGCGGGGAGCCATATTCCAGGCGGATATGCGCTACACTCTCCTCACTGATTGTCCCCTCCTGCACAAGGCCTTCCAACTCTTCATCCGTTCCGCTCAGCCCTGCGAGCGGGTTAAGTACCCGCGCCGTTTCTTCATGCGCAATCACAGGGACGTTCCAGGCTGTCATCCCGAAGGTGTGGTCCCAATGCCAGTGCGTCAAGGCCAGCAGATCCGGCTGACGCCAGCCCCTTCTTGCCAGCTCTTCCCGGAACAGCTCCGCATGGGCGGGGGAATTCCCGGCATCCATCAGCAGTGTCCGGCGTGAGCCGGAGACGGCCGCCAGGATCGGGCGGTCCGTGTCATGCTCCTCATGCATGATAAGAATATGCGGACTTAGCTCCTGAAACTTATGTTCCATACACAACTTCCTTTCCATAGCTATACCTTAAAGGGTAGGGTAAGCAGAATAAAAGGCATTCTGCCGAAGTATATCCTCTTCCTCTTTTGGTGATAACAGCACCATTGGCAGTTTTTCATTCACGGTATTCTGTTCCAAATCCTATCTTCATGTTGCCTGAGTTTCAGCTTTTAATCAAATGCCCTTGTTTGCCTTGACGGGTTTTCAGTTTAATAAGAGATAGCCAGTGTTGAAACTGGCATAGAGCAGACTGATACAAGGAGGGCGTTCTATGATTAAAATCGGGCTTACCGGCTTCGGGGACCACGAGGAGCTGTACGGCAAAATCAAACCTGCCGACCGGCTTCCTGCGTATAGCGCTTATTTTTCCATTGTGGAGATCGACAGTTCTTTCTATGCCGTGCAGCCGGTCAAGAATTATGTGAAGTGGGTTAACCAGACGCCGGAGCAGTTCAAGTTCATTGTGAAGGCTTACCAGGGGATGACCGGACATCTCCGTGATAAAAAAAATTATTACGATACGCCGGAGGAGATGTACCGCGCCTTCCATACCTCCATTGCCCCTGTGCGTTCGGCAGGCAAGCTGGCCATGACGCTGTTCCAGTTCCCGCCCTGGTTCGACTGCACCAAGGACAATGTGGAATTTCTGCGTGAGGCTAAGGAAAGAATGCTGGATGTGCCCTCCGCCATCGAATTCCGCAACGATTCCTGGTACAGTCCTGAGCTGCGCAGCAGAACTTTGCAGTTCCTGGAGCAGGAGGGCTGGATTCATACCATAGCCGATGAGCCGCAGGCTGGTTCAGGCTCGATCCCGATTGTACCGGTCGCTACTACGCCAGACCTCACCTATGTACGGCTGCACGGCCGCAATACCGGAGGCTGGAATCAGAGCAGTCATCCCGATTGGCGCAAGCTGCGCTATCTGTACCGTTACAGCACCGAAGAACTGGTGGAATGGAAGAACCGTCTGCTTACACTTACGCAGAGCAGCCGTGATATCTACGTAGTCTTTAATAATAATTCCGCCGGTGATGCTACACCCAATGCGCAGGAGCTGCAGTCCCTGCTTGGGATTGACGGCGGTTTGGCCCCGCGCCAGCTGGATTTATTCACCTGAGGTTCGGAGGTCTACATAAATCTCTTCTACTCCTTGCTGAAGCAACAGACCCAAGAATTGTTCCATTCGTTTCACAACCCTTAAGGAGGCTAACCAGGAATGAAGAGAAACCATACCATGATGCAATTTTTTGAATGGCATGTTGCCGCAGACGGAGAACACTGGAAGCGCCTTGCCCAAATGGCCCCTGACCTGAAGGCGGCGGGAATTGATTCTGTATGGGTCCCTCCCGTAACCAAGGCGGTCTCTCCGGAAGATACCGGTTATGGAGTCTATGATCTATATGATCTGGGCGAATTTGATCAAAAGGGTGCCGTGCGCACGAAATACGGAACCAAGCAGGAACTGGTCGACGCGATTGCCGAATGTCTGAAGAACGGCATCGCGGTCTACGTGGATCTGGTCATGAACCATAAGGCCGGGGCGGATGAGACAGAGGTGTTTGAGGTCATTGAGGTCGATCCTAACGACCGCAATAAGGATATCTCCCAGCCGTTTGAGATTGAAGGCTGGACCAAGTTTGATTTTCCGGGGCGCGGAGATGAGTACTCCAGCTTCAAATGGAACCACACCCACTTCAACGGCACCGATTTCGATGCCAAGGCAAGCCGCAACGGCGTATTCCGGATCGATGGGACGAACAAAGGCTGGAATCAGAATGTGGATGACGAATTCGGCAATTACGACTATCTGATGTTCGCCAACATTGATTACAGCAATGAAGACGTGAAGAACGAAATGCTGAACTGGGGCAAATGGCTGGTCGACACCCTGCAGTGCAGCGGCTACCGCCTGGATGCCATTAAGCATATCAACCATGAATTCATTAAAGAATTTGCGGCGGAAATGAAAAAGAAACGCGGCGAAGACTTCTACATTGTCGGCGAATTCTGGAACTCCAACCTGGAGGCCTGCCGCGAATTCCTGAACACCGTTGACTATCAGATCGATCTGTTCGATGTATCGCTGCATTACAAGCTCTACTCGGCTGCGCTTGCGGGCAGGGACTTCGATCTGACGCATATCTTTGACGATACGCTGGTCCAGACGCATCCGGCCAATGCCGTCACCTTCGTCGACAACCATGACTCCCAGCCGCATGAGGCGCTGGAATCCTGGGTCGGCGACTGGTTCAAGCAGAGTGCCTATGCCCTGATTCTGCTGCGGAGGGACGGATATCCCGTTGTCTTCTACGGCGATTATTACGGTATCGGCGGCCCGGCGCCGGTGGAGGGCAAGAAGAACGCCATCGATCCTCTGCTCTGTGCCCGTTACAACAAGGCCTACGGCGAACAGGATGATTACTTCGACCATCCCAACACCATCGGCTGGGTGCGGCGCGGCGTTCCGGAGATCGAAGGCTCCGGCTGCGCCGTAGTGATCTCGAACGGGGACAACGGAGAGAAGCGGATGTTCGCCGGCGAAGAGCGCGGCGGGGAAGTATGGGAGGATCTGACCGGCAACCGCCAGGAGACTGTCACGATCGGAGAAGACGGCTGGGCGGTATTCCCGGTGAATGGCGGAAGCGTCTCGGTCTGGGCTCTGCCTGATCCGGAGCCGGAGGACGTTTGCGTAAAAGAGTGAGCATTGGAGTCCGGCCAGACGGTGGGCGGGCGGTGGGCGGTGGACAGCCGGGGCGGGCGGTGGACTGACGGACGAGGACAGGCGGTGAAATCAAGCGCACTTATGCTCCTCATTTCTCACTTTTGCCCGCATCCGGTGAAATCAGG